>CAJMPE010000218.1 GCA_905215275.1 uncultured bacterium
GGTGCCTTGGGTGGCGTCGTACAGGCGGGCGATGAGGTTTACGAGCGTGGACTTGGCCGAGCCGGTGCCGCCGATGATGCCGATGGTCTCGCCGCTCTTAATGTGCAGGTCGATATCGTCGAGCGCCTGGCGCTTCGCATGCGCGGAATACTTAAAGCTCACGTGGTCAAAGTCGATGGAGCCGTCGGCAACCTCGAGCACGGGCTCGGCGGGATCGGCGATCGTGGGCTCGGCGGCCAGCACCTCGGTGATGCGGTGCGCCGATTCGTCGGCCATGGTCACCATGACAAAGATCATCGACAGCTGCATCAGGCTCATGAGGATCTGAAAACCGTAGGTAAAGATCGAGGAGAGCTGGCCCACGTCGAACAGCGTGCCCTGGCTCGTGATGATGAGCTTGGAGCCCAGGTAGATGATGACGACAAACGCGCCGTTGACGCAGATGTTCATCATGGGGTTGTTAAAGGCGAGCAGCTTCTCGGCGCGGGTGAAGTCCATCTGGACGTCGCGTGCGGCGGTCGCGAACTTCTCCTTCTCAAAGTCTTCGCGCACATAGCTCTTGACCACGCGCATGCCGGTGACGTTTTCCTCGACGGACTCGTTAAGGGCGTCGTACTTGTGGAACACGCGCGAGAAGATGGGGCGCACCTTAAAGATGATAAAGAACAGTCCAAAGCCCAGTAGCGGAATGATGGCCAGGTAGACCATGGCGACGCTGCCGCCCATGATAAACGCCATGGTAAAGGCGAAGATCAATACCAGCGGCGCGCGCACGGCGATACGGATAATCATCATAAAGGCCTGCTGAACGTTGTTGATGTCGGTGGTCAGGCGCGTGACGAGCGAGGAGCTCGAGAACTCATCGATGTTGGCAAAGCTGAACGTCTGGATCTTGTAGAACAGGTCGTGACGCAGGTTCTTGGCGAAGCCGCAACTCGCATGGCTGCAGGTGACGCCGGCAGCGGCGCCAAAAGCAAGCGACGTAAGCGCGATGAGCACCAAAAAGCCCGCGGTGGGAAGCATCTCGGCTACGGTGGCACCGTCTTTGATGGCGTCGATTAGGTTGGCGGTGATAAATGGAATCAGCATCTCGCAGAGCACCTCGCCAAGCACGAGCAACGGCGTGGCAACGGTGACTTTCATATAGTCGCGGATGCTTCCCATGAGGGTTTTAATCATCCAGTTCCTCCCAGGTTACACGGATTTTATCGAGCATTTCGGCGAGGTCCTCACGCTCGTCGTGGGTGAGCGCGCTAAAGGCCCGTTTTCTAAAGCGGATGCGGGCCGCCTGGTCGATGCGGGCGTTTTCCCGGCCGGTTTCGGTCAGGCGAATGGTGAGTTGCCGTCGATCCTTGGGGTTACGGCTGCGCTCGATGAGACCGTTGACCTCGAGCTTGGACAGGATCTCGGAAAGCGACCCCGGCTTGAGGTCAAAGTGCATGCCGAGTTCCTGCTGCGACATCTCGCCGCCGGGCTGCTTGGCCAGCAGGCAGATGATGGGCGCCTTGCCGGACACGCCTCCGCCATGAAAATGCATGTAATGGCCGCAAAAACCCAGGCCGCTCAGGATGCGCTTGGCAAGCTTGTCTTCCGAGCTAACCGCTTCGGGTACATCCGCCGGCTGTGACGGGTCGCCGCCGGGCTCGTGCGAACAAAGGCTAAGAGGTTCATCGCACATGAATTAGTGCCGCTCCTTTCTTTAGTTAGGTAGTGGAATTGTTTTGTGCCTAACCAATCTAGGAGCATGAGAAATGAATGTCAAGGTACCAAACTTATTAAGTTACGGCGTTTTGCCAAACGCCGTAACCGGCCGACGCTGCGCGCCGCCCAGGGCGACAATTTGTCATTCAAAAGGCGAGGCATGACCAGAGGGTCAATGCCTCGCCTTTTTCATGCCAACTTGTTCGCCCTGGGCGGCGCTCGCTGTCCGTCCTCTACCTGCGGTGTTGCCTTGCTCCGGATGGGTAGTCATTGGGGACGTTCTTAAATGACTACTTGCTCTCGTTAGATAAGCGTCCGAGAACCACGCTCGTCGCTACTTAAGCCCCGGGAGGCGGGTGTAGGGGAACGAGCACTCCAGGAATTCGGAGCAGTGGGCGTAGTCTTTGGCGAAGTAGCTGCTGTAGAGCGAATCGAGCACGTATTGCACGGCGATATGGCTGGCGAACTGCGTGATGCGATGCGTCATGCTCTCGTGGTCACTCACCGTAAGGTAGGCGGCAAAGCCAGGGTGAATGCGCGCGCAATAAGGCGTGCCGATGACGATGACCGGGACATGTCGACTGCTGAGGATCGGCAAGATGTCCTTGAGGTTGGGGGCAAGGCCGCTGTAGGAGATGACGATTGCCGCATGGTCGGGGCCCGAGGCGAGCGCCGTTCGCACCTGGGCCTCGACACCGTCGTGGCACGTCGCGCTTTTACCGGCGGAGAGCAGGCGGTCGCGGAACATTCCCGCTGGATAGAGGTTGTGCGAGCCCGTGTAGATGTCGACCTGTCGGGCGTTCGCAATGAGCTTGGCGGCGTGGTCAAGCTGCGTGGGGTCGAGCAGCTCCTGCGTTTCGGCCAGCGTGGTCTGGTAGAGCCCCTCCATGCGCTCCATAACCTGCGCAGGCGATACTCAGCTTATCGACCCGCGATGCAAAGGAGATACTCATCCCACGAGTACTACCGGGAAGGGGTTGATTTCCGATCTCAGCCGAACACATTGAGCAAATAGGCCATTCCCGCAG
>CAJMPE010000219.1 GCA_905215275.1 uncultured bacterium
TGCCGACTTTGCCGATCGTCGCTTTGCAAGCGAGATTGACGAGTCTGACTTCGCCGCTGGGCAGTTTAACCTGCGCATAATCACCGTCTTTGGAACGGAGAAGAGCAACCTGTCCGGCGGAACGGACCATCTTGGCGCCGCGGCCGGGAACGAGTTCAATGCTGTGAATTTCAAGACCGACCGGAATGTTGCGAAGCGTCATCGCATTGCCGGGCTTGACTTCCGCCTGCTCGCCGGAAACGACAGTCTGACCGACTTCCAGGCCTTCCGGAGCAAGAATATAGCTTTTCTCACCATCGGCATACGCCAGAAGAGCGATAAAAGCGGAACGGTTCGGATCGTATTCGATCTGCTGAACGACTGCGGGCACACCATCTTTGTTGCGCTTGAAGTCGATCACGCGGTAACGACGCTTCACGCCGCCGCCCTGGTGGCGGGTGGTGATACGGCCGTTGTTGTTACGACCGGCCTTCTTGGGCAGGGGCTCGAGAAGAGACTTCTCGGGCTTGGTGCAGGTGATCTCGGAGAAATCGGAGATCGTCTGCCAACGCCTACCAGCGGAGGTCGGCTTAAGGTGCTTTACAGCCATTACAATCCCTTTCAATAGGAATCCGTTAGCCATCGCAGACAGGGATTCGAGGTTCTGCCTCGGGTGCGATGACACCGGACGTATACACGGTTCCGGGCGTGTCCATTTTATACGCCCAAAACCTTGAGCTCCCGCCTCCCCTATTTGGGAGGCATGAGCTCACTCAACAGCAGCGAGTCTTAGGCCTGGTTGCCAAAGACCTCGATGGTGTCGCCCTCGGCCAGCGTGACGATGGCCTTCTTCCAAGAACGGGTCTTGCCGGCGACATAGCGCACGCGCTTGGTCTTGGGCTTGACCGTCAGGGTGTTCACGCGAACGACCTTGACGCCGAAGATCTCCTCGACAGCGTCCTTGATCTGATACTTGTTAGCATCCTTGGCGACCTCGAACGTGTACTTGTTCAGCTCCATGCCGGAGAAGGAACGCTCGGACACGATCGGACGGATGATGATCTCGTGGGCGGTCATTTATGCAAGCACCTCCCCGAAGTGAGCGGCGATGTCGGCGGGCATCAGCACAGCGTTGTTGTTGACGAGATCGTAGGTGTTGGCCTCGTCGGCAGTGATGATGAACGTCTTGGGAATGTTGCGGAACGACAGGTAGGCGTTGACGTCCTCATCGCGAACGATGATGGTCAGACGCTTGCCCTCAAGGCCGAGAGCCTTGAGCATGGCGACGGCAGCCTTGGTGGAAGGCTTCTCGAAGCCGTAGTCGTCGACGAGCACGAGCTCGCCATCGGCCAGCTTGGCGGACAGCGCGGAGCGCATAGCCAGCTTGACCTCCTTGTTGTTCATACGCTTAGCGTAAGAACGGGGCTTGGGGGCGAAGACAACGCCACCGTGACGCCACTGGGCAGCACGGATGGAACCCTGGCGGGCACGGCCGGTGCCCTTCTGACGCCAAGGCTTCTTGCCGCCACCGGAAACCTCAGAGCGGCCCTTAGCGGACTGGGTGCCCTGACGCCAAGAGGCCATCTGGCACTTGACGATGTGGTGCATAACGTGGATGTTCGGCTCGATGCCGTACACCTCAGCGGCGAGCTCGGCCTCGGCGACCTTCTTGCCCTCGCTGTTCTTTACTTCAAACTTTGCCATTTAAGTGTTCTCCTTGGTATGACGCTGGGCTAAATGGGCTGGGCCCTTAGGCCATACGGATGGCGACGAGACCATTCTTGGCACCCGGGACAGCGCCCTTGACCAAGATGAGGTTCTGCTCGGCATCGATGCGGACAACGGAAAGGTTCTTGACGGTAACGCGCTCGTTACCCATGTGACCGGCCATCTTGACGCCCTTGAGGACGCGCGCAGGATAGGCGCACTGACCGATAGAACCGGGGTGACGCTGGAAGTGAGAACCATGCGTCATAGGACCGCGGCGCTGACCCCAGCGCTTGATGCGACCCTGGAAGCCCTTACCCTTGGAGGTACCGATGACGTCGACCTTCTCGACATCAGCGAAATCAGCGACGGTGACGACCTCGCCGACCTTGTGCTCCTCGCCGTTCTCGACGCGGACCTCACGAAGGAAACGGACAGGCTCGACGCCAGCCTTGGCGAAGTGACCAGCCATGGGCTTGTTCACGTTCTTGGCCTTGATGTCGCCGAAACCGATCTGGACGGCGTCATAGCCGTCGGTTGCCTGAGTTTTAACCTGCGAGACAGCGCAGGGGCCAGCCTGGATGACCGTGACGGGAACGACGTTGTCGTCCTCGTCCCAAACCTGGGTCATGCCAATCTTGCGGCCGAGAATCATGCTGATCAAGATATGATCCCAACTCTCGCGTGGTCTTGGGACAATGCGTACACCACCGAGCGTACGCCCCTAGAGGACCACTACTTACACGACGTGCTCCCCAGCCTTGTATTGCGTCCGGACTACCTGACAACCCTATTAAGCAGGCATTTTGTCCAGCCAGAATACTCCCCTGGTTACACACAGTTGTTTAGTATACACGGCTGCGGGCGTATCCATCGAGATTCATATTTCACTCACATTGTTTACGCAGGTAAAGTGCGTGGAGTCGCCTGGGCTTGGCAGAGGGGCGGCGAAATATATTAAGTTTGCTGCTCTACAGTCCTGCGCAAGACGGAAAGCACATTAAGTGCTTTCCTTTGCGTG
>CAJMPE010000220.1 GCA_905215275.1 uncultured bacterium
GATCGCCCGGGCGCGAGGCGTGACGCTCGACGCAGCCACGGGCCCCGCTGTCGCGGGCGCGCCCGAGGCCCCACTCGACCGAACCACCCTGGCGCGAGCCGCCGCGAACCTCGTGGCCAACGCCGCCGAGCACGCGCGCTCGCGCGTGGTGGTCTCCTGCGACGTCGCTGGTGGATACCTCGTCATCGAGGTCGCCGATGACGGACCGGGCTTTTCTCCCGCCGCCCTCGAACGCGGCTGCGAGCGCCTCTTCACAGACGACTCCTCTCGCTCCTCGCGCGACGGAGGCCGCCATTACGGGCTCGGCCTCCACGTCGCCTCCGAGGCCGCGAGCGCCCACGGGGGCTCCGTCTCGCTCGCCAACAGCCCCTCGGGCGGCGCGGTGGCCACCATCGCGGTCCCCCTGTGCGGGGCCTGACGAATCAGGCCCTCACACTGGCATACCTCGCAACCAAACGCTTCCCGGATAATTCATGAGGCCGTACTCGTATTCGAGCCTGCCTATCTCTGCGGCAAGCGCCTCCGTCATGTAGAAGGTTTTCGTGCGGCCCGTCGACTTCGCCAGGCGGTCGTACCTGTTCGCGAGGTCCTCGGGGGTTCTCAGGGCTGCGGTGGCGGTTGCCATGATGCACCTCCCGGTTAGATGTAATACGTGTATTACTTTCTATCACATCACCCGAACCCCGCACCGGCGTACGGTCGTATCTGCTTTTTTACCTTACATTTTGTCAACCGGCCCATGCTCGGCTTGTTCAGCCGGATTAAATCAACTGTTAAATCAATCCAGGCCTGTAGGGGGCGGTGGAAATCTTTCGAGGACTGGGGGCGCCGTCCCTGGGTCGGCTCCTCGATGGCCGCGGCTGAATTCCCCTGCCATCGGCTGCGTGGGTTCCGGCACGGGGCTCTGGCGCTGCTCGAACTGGGCGCAAGACTCGGCTGTTGGTCGTACCGGACGGCATACGTTTTGAGACCGGCAAGCTGATGCCGGCTCGAGGACAGCGGCCCGGTGCACCGGGCCGATCGATAGCGGTCTCAGGTTCACAGCGCGGTTTCTCAGGGCTCGCATATATAGGAAGACTTGATCGGCAATCGATTTTAATGAAGTCGACAGCGCATGTCAGAGCTTTCAAAAAACCGCAGGTAAATTCGTGTACCAAAAATTGGTACACGAATTTACCTGCGATGTTCATGCTTGGTCAATAGCCCATCAAGCGATATATTCATTATTTTAATGCGCGCGCCTGAGTTTTTGGCTGAAGTGGCAGTCCGACCGCCGGCAGGCGGCCACGCTATGTCCAAAGGCCACGCCTACTCCCAGTGCCCGGCTACGTCGACGACCCAGTGCTGCCCGTCGAGTTCCTGCCGCAGAGCTACATCAGGGACGTCTTATTGGGGGACGACCACATGGAACCCCGGGAGATCAAGCTGTACGGCTGATCCATCCGTCAACAACATGTCAAAGCCCCAAAACCCAACAGGATCGCGAACGAGGGGATGAATTGACCGCCCGGGTATTTGCGCCAGGGCGGTCAATTTTATCAACCATGGGTGCGATTCTGTGAGGCCATTTTTCTGGCATCCGCCGTTTGCTCCGGTCTCAACGCACCCATCGACCGTTCAGTAATCTTTGCGAACGCGACCACGTGCGCATTTGTCGAACAATCAAATGTCCGACAATGTCTGACGGAGCTGTCAGATATTCACGCATGAACAGGCGAGCTTCGCGAGCGATTGTAGGCAACTAGTAGCCCCAGCTGCGTCTTTGGCGCAGGTTCGACGTCTGACATCTTGAATGTCTAACGTTGAACGAAGCTGGTTGATAACAAGCAGGTGGAATAAACATGGAGCCCGACACCTCTCGCGCAATCGGCGCGCGGCAAGGGTCTGGCCCATCTCATATGTTGCCAACGCTAACGGTGAACCTGAGCGCCCGGGCACATTCTTTGTTGGCTGAAACCGGCATAGCAACTAGCGGAAGGCATCATCGAAGGAGTGTGCTGGAAAGCACCCGTCTCCTTAACTGTTAGAAATGCAAGTTAATAATCTATGTGGTCAATATAATACCGTTGAACCCGCGTATCGATACCGCCCAGCCATTCGCCTCCCCCCCCCGTCGCACGCATCTTCATTCGGTCTGTCATTATTAATCTAACGATGCTTTGAGAAATGTAGGTGCTTCCAAATGTACTGTCGACTTCTTCTCAAACTAATCCTAAGAGACAGGGCCGTATGGATCTCTACGCTCGTTCTTGCCGCAGCCTTCTCCATCCCCATTGCGTTCAATTCACCCGTTTACGGCCCCTTCTTTATGAAGCAGGGCATGCAGGGCTTTGTCGACGCATTCAATACGCGCGCGCCCCAGGCCAACGGCATAGACCTATCGCCAGAGCAGCAAGCCGACGCGGAGCTTGCAAGATACGCGAACGCCGCCCTTGCCGCTCAAACCGACGCCGCCTTTCTCGATTCTGCCGAGAGCTACTACGCGCTCATGGGCGAAGGCTTCCAATCCGGGTCCATCGTGGGAGACCGAGAGACCAATGACGCGGCGCTCGCATATTGCCGTGCCCTGAGCAGCTCCGGCATCACGGATATCCCGGCCTCCGCAAACGACCTGCCATTCCTTTCCTTCCTGCCTTACGCCATTGCCACGGCGCCGTCTTTCCTTCCCTT
>CAJMPE010000221.1 GCA_905215275.1 uncultured bacterium
TTGCGCACCGGACAGACTTCTGTGTATACTAATCCCCGCAGCGCACGCGAGCGGAAACAAACGCGAACGACTGCCTGGGGAGTTAGCTCAGTTTGGTTAGAGCGCCGGCCTGTCACGTCGGAGGTCGCGGGTTCGAGCCCCGTACTTCCCGCCAACGCAATTAAAGCCACGTCTTCGGACGTGGCTTTTTGCGTTTGATAGGACCTTGATCCCATCGGCCCCTTTCACCCAAAACAAAATCCTTCCAATTCCCGGACAAGCTCCGTTTGAGACATGTGTTCAAACAAAGCGTTTGTTGCGCAACACCTGTTCAACGAAGCAGGGGGTTAGGTTATACTGATTTGCACTATGGGCCGTTTTTGATGCAAGAGGCTTCAAACGCGGCATTCAGCGGGCGCCCGTTTTGCTATTTGGGCGTCCATACGGTCATTGGTGTCTCGACGTAAGCTCGGCCCCGGAGCTCGTTCGAGCTGTTCCTATTCCTTGAAAGGGGAAAAATGGACATATCGAGGAAGACTGATTACGCCCTTCGCATGCTCGCGATGCTTGCCGAGGACCCGGAGCGTCTGCTTTCTGTTCGCACCGCCGCCGAAGAGGTCAATGTCCCGTATTCGTTTGCCCGTTCGATCCAGCATGGTTTGGTTCAGGCCGGTATTGTGGAGAGCCTGCGTGGCGTCCATGGCGGCATGCGTCTTAAGGTCAGCCCCGACGATGTCACCATCCGCCAGGTCGTTGAGGCCGTTCAGGGCCCCATGGTCATGAACGATTGCACCGCGCCCGATGGCGACTGTGCACGCATGGGTACGTGCTGTTATCATCCCCTGTGGGCCGGAGCTCAAGCGCTGATGCGCGACTACCTCGATTCCGTTTCGCTGGGCGATATCGTCGCTCACCGCCAGTTCCCGGCCGTCGATTCCAAGTTCGCCGACCGCGACGCGTTTCCCGAGTACGCCACCTGTGCGTGCGCTTGCCGGGAGGAATAGCGCTGCATAAGGAGCATAGCCATGATTCAGGACCCCTTTCGTTCGATGATTCGTTCGGAAGGGGTCCTGCGTTATCGCGACCTTCCGTGGCGCCGCACGCGCGACCCGTACATTATTTGGCTTTCCGAGGTTATGCTGCAGCAAACGCAGGTGCCGCGCGTGGAGACGCGTATGCCCGCGTGGCTCGATCGCTTTCCGACCGTGCAGGCGCTTGCCCAGGCCGCGCCTTCCGATGTTTTGGACGCTTGGCAGGGGATGGGCTACAACCGGCGTGCTCTGGCGCTTCACAGAGCCGCTCAGTGCGTTATGGAAGACTGGGGTGGGGAGTTTCCACGTGAGACGCGCGACCTGGTCGCCCTGCCCGGTATTGGCCCAGCGACGGCGCAGGGCATCCGGTCGTTTGCGTTCGATCTACCGGGTGTGTATCTGGAGACCAACGTGCGCACGGTCTTTCTGCATCATTTCTTTCCCGATGTGCCGGCCGTTCCCGATCGCGAGCTGGTGCCGCTGATTCAGGCCGCCTGTCCGGCGGCTCCCGGTGCGACGGCGGATGAGATCGCTCCCTTTGCCGTGCCGCTCGACGATGCCGACACACCGCGCGCATGGTATTACGCGCTGCTGGATTATGGCGCGTATCTTAAGAAGACGCTGCCCAATCCGTCCAGGCGCTCGGCGAGCTATAGCCGTCAGTCCAAGTTTGAGGGCTCGCGCCGCCAAAAGCGCGCTCATATTGTGCGCATGCTGCTGGCGGCGCGCGATGGGCGGCCGGCGGGCATCACACTCGCCGAGGCGGTGGCGGGTGTCAACGAAATGGAGGCGGCGGCAGGCCGCGAGCCGGTCGATCACGATCTTGTCGCAGGCATTTTGGCCGACTTGGAGCGTGAGGGCTTTTGCCGTGTGGAGGGTGACCGCTGGCTAAGCGTGTAGCCCACCCGAATCTGAAAAACAGGATTGTAAGGTTTAGATTTTCGACATGAGGGCATCCTAAAGACAAGGTCGCTCGAAGCCTACGGGCGGCATGTGTTGAAGGGAAGTACACCTATGGATTTTGAGAACTCTCAGACCAAGAAGAACCTCGAGACCGCTTTTGCCGGTGAGTCCCAGGCGCACACTAAGTATCGCTACTATGCATCCAAGGCCAAGAAGGACGGCTACGTTCAGATCTCGAATATATTTGCCGAGACCGCAGGCAACGAGTCAGAGCACGCCAAGCTGTGGTTTAAGTATCTGCACGACGGCGCCGTTCCCGACACCCTGGACAACTTGCGTGATGCCGCTGCGGGCGAGAACTACGAGTGGACCACGATGTACGACGAGTTTGCCAAGACCGCCGAGGAGGAGGGCTTTACCGAGATCGCCGCAAAGTTCCGTGGCGTCGGTGCTGTCGAGCAGGCTCACGAGGAGCGCTACAACAAGCTTGTCGAGCGCATTGAGTCGGGCGAGGTGTTTGAGCGCGAGGGCGTGAAGGTGTGGAAGTGCCTGAACTGCGGGCACCTGCATGTTGGTGCCGAGGCGCCCGAGGTGTGCCCGGTGTGCAACCACCCGAAGGCGTACTTTGAGGAGCAGGTGGTGAACTACTAGCGCGTGGCGCTGGCTGCTGCGGAGCGCAGGGCGGGAGGCCGGACTACCTTCCCTCCCCGCTCACG
>CAJMPE010000222.1 GCA_905215275.1 uncultured bacterium
GCGGCACGAACGACTCCTCGACCACGTCGTCCTCGTCCCAGATCTCGCCGACGAGCTCCTCGACGATGTCCTCCACGGTCACGATGCCGAGCGTGCCGCCGTAGTTGTCGGTGACGATGGCGAGGTTTGCCTTGCGGCTGCTCAGCTCAGGCAGCACCTCGGCGATGAGGGTGCTCTGGTGCACGAACACGGGCTCGTCGAGCAGGGGGCGCACGTCCACGGCCTTGCCGCCGGCGGCAATGCACGCCTTGATGTATTTGCGGATCTGCAGGATGCCGATCACATTGTCAATGCTGTCGGCATACACGGGCAGACGGCTGTGGCGCTGCTCGCGCACGTAGGCGAGAGCCGAAGCCTCGTCGGTAAACGAACCATAGGCTGCCGTCGGAATGCCCGCACGCTCCATGAGCTGCTTGGAGAACAGCTTGGAGCCCTCCATCTGAGCGCCCTCGGCACCCGGACCAAAGCAGGGAATGCCCGCCGCGCGCACAGCATCGGCAACGCCCGCCACGAGCGGAGCCTCGGGGCCAATCACCACGAGTCCGCATCCGTGGCTCTGGGCAAACGCCGCCACGGCCGCAGGATCGCAATCGTCGAGAACCACGTTCTCGCCGCAGCTCGCGGTGCCGCCGTTACCCGGCGCAATGTAGAGCTTGCCGGCGCGCGGTGATGCTGCGAGCTTTGCTGCCAGAGCATGCTCGCGGCCGCCGCTGCCCAACAACAGGATGTCGATGGTTTGAGTGTCCGCCTTCAAGGGTGCCTCCTCTATGGATGAACGGTCCGCCAACCATGCGGACCCATTACAAAGCAAATATACCCCTCGGCCGCCCGCCTGGGCTGCAAAGGGGTATATCGCAATAACCAAATAGTCCCGATTACTTCCAGAATCGGTTGATGATCTGCTCGCGATCGGCGCCGACGCCAATGAACGTCACGCGGGTGTGTGCCAGATCCTCGATAAATGCCACGTAGTCCTGAGCCTCCTGCGGCAGCTCCTCAAAGCTGCGGCAACCGGTGATGTCGCACTTCCAGCCAGGGAGCTCCTCGTAGATGGGCTTGGCGTGCTCAAAACGAACCTGATGCTCGGGCACGCTCGTGTAGCGCTCGCCGTCGACGTCGTAGGCAACGCACACCTTGATGGTGTCGAAAGCCGAAAGCACGTCGAGCTTGGTCAGGGCGATATCGGTGAGGCCGTTGACACGCGAGGCGTAGTTGGCGATGGGGCCATCGAACCAACCGCAGCGACGGCGACGGCCGGT
Organism: uncultured bacterium; assembly: GCA_905215275.1. Lineage (GTDB taxonomy): Bacteria > Actinomycetota > Coriobacteriia > Coriobacteriales > Coriobacteriaceae > Collinsella. The sequence goes on from CAJMPE010000222.1 coordinate 1,260, forward strand.
GGTCACGCCGTACTCATAGCCCTCCTCGGTCAGCGTATGGCCGGCCTCGGACTCATAGGAAAGCTCGGTGGGCATGGGGCCCGAACCGACGCGGGTGATATAGGCCTTCATGACGCCCAGCACACGGTCGACATTCTTCATACCGACGCCGGAGCCGGTGATGGCGCCGCCGGCGGTGCAGTTGGAAGACGTCACGTACGGATAGGTGCCGTGGTCAATGTCGAGCAGCGTTGCCTGGGCGCCCTCGAACAGCAGGTCCTTGCCCTCGTCGATCATGTTGTTGAGCAGCAGGCTCGTCTCGGTGATGTAGGGGCGCAGGCGCTCGGCCATGGGCAGGTACTCGTCGCAGATCTGATCCACAGTGTAGGTGGGCAGGTGGTAGATGAGCTCGAGCTCGGGGTTCACGCGGGCAAGAGCGGTCTCCAGCTTGTCACGGAACAGCGCCTCGTCCAGCATGTCCTGCATGCGCAGGCCGATGCGGGCCATCTTGTCCTGGTAGCACGGACCGATGCCGCGCTTGGTGGTACCGATGTTCTTCTTGCCGAGCTTCTGCTCAAAAGCACCATCCAGATCGATGTGGTACGGCATGATGATGTGCGCGTTGCCACTGATCTTGAGGTTCTTGGTGGTGATGCCGTCGGCCTCGAACATGTCAATCTCCTCAAGGACAACCTTGGGGTTGACGACGCAGCCGTTACCGATCACCGACACATGGTCGGAATACATGATGCCAGAGGGCACCTGGTGCAGGCCGTACTTCTTGCCGTTGACGACGATGGTGTGGCCGGCGTTATTACCGCCCGAATAGCGCACGACGGCATCGAAGTCGCCGGCGACCAAGTCGCAGATCTTACCCTTGCCCTCATCGCCCCACTGGGCACCGACCAAAACGGTTGACGGCATGTTTACTCCTTACATTCATGGACTGTCTACGTGCCACGCTGGCACGCAGAAGCACAAAACATTCCCAGTATACCCGTGCAACGGGCGCCTGTCCTACTCCTCGGTATGCGCCCCATCAAGCTCATAGAACTTGGTGGATGCCGGCAGGAACATCAGGTCGACGTCACCGATCGGGCCCGAACGGTTCTTGGCCACGACGATGCGCGTAACGCCCTCGTCGGGTCGATCGTCACGCGAGGCCTCGGCCTCATCGGCGGAGCGGTCCAAGAACATAACGATGTCGGCGTCCTGCTCGATGGAGCCCGATTCACGCAGGTCGGACAGCTGCGGGCGCTTGCCGGTACGGGACTCGACCTGACGCGACAGCTGCGACAGTGCAATGAGCGGGATCTTGAGCTCCTTGGCCATGATCTTTAAACCACGCGACATCTCGGAGACCTCGACGGTACGGCTCTCGG
>CAJMPE010000223.1 GCA_905215275.1 uncultured bacterium
ATGACCTGCAAAACGCCCTGCGCGAGGAAATGCTCGACCGCAATATCGACAAGGGCGTCGCCACCGTGCTCACCCAGGTCGAGGTTGCGGCAGACGACCCGGCCTTTGCCGACCCGGTCAAGCCGATCGGTCCGTGGATGAGCGAGGCCGAGGCCAAGGAGCTGGAGGCCGACCGCGGCTATCAGTTCATCCACGACGAGAAGCAGGGCTTCCGTCGCGTGGTTGCCTCGCCCAAGCCCGTGAACATCGTCGAGCTCGACACCATTAAGTCGCTCGTCGAGTCCAACCACGTGGTGATATCCTGCGGCGGTGGCGGCATTCCCGTCACCAAGGCCCAGGGCAACCACCTTAAGGGCGCTGCCGCCGTCATCGATAAGGACTTTGCGGCCGAGAAGCTCGCCGAGCAGCTCGATGCCGATGCCCTGATTATCCTGACGGCCGTGGAGAAGGTTGCCATTGGCTTTGGCACCGACCATGAGCAGTGGCTCGACACGCTGACCGCGGCTGACGTAAAGCGTCTGTCCGAGGCCAACGAGTTCGGTCGCGGCTCCATGCTGCCCAAGGTCCAGGCCGCCTCGACGTTTGCCGAGAGCAAGCCGGGCCGCACGGCGCTCATCACGCTGCTCGAGAAGGCGCGTGACGGTCTTGCCGGCAAGACCGGTACCACGTTTACCGGCGACGCTGAGTAGGCATATCTGCACCATTGAGGAGGGTGCCCTGCGTCGCGGGGTGCCCTCCTTTGTGCTATGGAGAGCCAAGGGTCGTTCGCTGGAAAACGAGTGCGTGCCTGTTCCGACGGAGTGTGAGCTTGGTATGGTGGGTATAGCAACTATGGTGTCCAAAGCAGCCAGGGGAGGTTTGCGGAGATGAAACTCGGTTGCGTCATTATGGCTTCGGGCGAGGGCAAGCGGTTTGGCTCCAACAAGATGCTTGCCGATATCTATGGCGAGCCGCTGATTGCCCGGACCATCGATTCGGTTCCCCGGGGCTTTGACGTCGTGGTTTCGACGCGTTGGCCCGAGGTCGCTCAGATTTGCGAGGACAAGCATTGCCCGTGCGTGCTGCACGATGGCGAGCTGCGCAGCGAAAGCGCCCGTGCGGGCCTTTCGTGGGGAGTCGAACGCAACTGGAAAGGTTGCCTCTTTTTGCCGGGCGACCAGCCGCTCGTGAGTTCGGATTCTTTTGAGGCTATGGTTCGTGCATTTGACGAGCGTGGCCGCAAGCATCCGGTGCGTCTTGCGTGCAACGGTGAGCCTTCGAGCCCGGTGCTCTTTCCGGCGGAACTGTTCGATGCACTTATGTGTCTTGAGGGCAAGGACGGCGGGGGCGCGATTCTCAAAGGCCGTACCGACGTGGTGCTGGTCGAGGCGCGTGCCTACGAGCTGTGGGACGTCGATACCGCCAAGGGACAGCAACGCATAACGGAGCATATCGCTGCCTGCTCGTATTTTGATCGCGTGGCCAACTGTATTAATCAATAAGGAGCAACATGATCATCATCAAAAACGGCGCGCTCGTGACGCCACAGGGACTTCGCCGCGCCGATCTTGCTATGGAGGGCGATAAGATCGTGCGGATCGCCGCGGCGATTGAGCCGGCCGAGGGCGATACCGTCGAGGATGCCGCGGGCTGCTGGGTGTTTCCCGGCTTTATCGACGGCCACACGCACATGCAGTGCTGGACCGGCATGGATTGGACAGCCGATAGCTTTGAGACCGGCACGCGCGCGGCTGCCTGCGGCGGCACGACGACCATTGTGGACTACGCGACGGCCGATCGCGGCGTGACTATGCCCGATGCCTTGGCCGAGTGGCATCGCCGCGCCGACGGAACCTGCACGGCCAACTACGCCTTTCATATGGCACTCGCCGAGTGGAACGAGCGCAACCGCGCCGACCTCTCTGCCATGCGCGAGGCGGGCGTGTCGTCGTTTAAGACCTACTTTGCCTATGACCACCTGCGCTTGGACGATGCCGAGACGCTCGAGGTGCTCGAGGAGCTCAAGCGTATTGGCGGTATCCTGTGCGTGCATTGCGAGAACGGTACGCTGGTGAATGAGCTGCAGAAGCGCGTGTTTGAGCAGGGTATCCACGGGCCCGAGGGCCACGCGCTCAGCCGTCCGGACGTGTGCGAGGCCGAGGCCGTGAGCCGTCTGCTGTATCTGGCGCACTTGGCCGGGGACGCTCCGGTCAACGTGGCGCACCTTTCGACCAAGCTGGGGCTCGAGGCCATTCGCGCTGCCAAAGCGCGCGGGCAGAAGAATGGGAGGCGATGATCGGGTAGGTGCTTGTTTCAAGTGCGTCATAAAAGGTACTTTCGGCGGCATGCGAGATATCGACCAATACCCCTGTCTCATTCATTTTGCGGACGACTTCTTTCCCGAAAGGACTGAGGCCGTTCCATTCCGCGTCTCCTCTTGCTGAGTCGCATATGTCGTTGCTCCCGTTGTGGCAGAGAGTGATATAGGAAACTCCCATTTTCCGGAAACGGGTGATATTCTCGATGTCCTTGCCTATCGCATATCCGTTTTCCACGCCTAACATGATCGCTTTCTTTCCGGCGGCTTTCAGTACGTGGACTTCCTGTGGCGTGTAGGCGATGCACATGCGTGTACGGT
>CAJMPE010000224.1 GCA_905215275.1 uncultured bacterium
TGAAGGTGTACTTCCCATCGCCCTTGTCCTTGAGGTCGATCTTGTTCCCGTTGGCGTTGGTGACGGTGATGATGACATCGGAGCCGCGGCAGCCCTCTTCGTTGCTCTTGCACTTGACGAAGCGGAACGGGGCGTCCGGGAAGCGGGCGATGAAGCGGTCCATGGCGGCCTCGGAGATATCGCAGACGCGGATCTCCTTCATATCGAGGACCTTGGACATGCAAAGAAGGCTCATGTAGCCCTGCAGGCCGGTACCGATGATGGTGACGACGTCGGTCTTCGCGGCGAGCAGGCGGGCCATGACGGCGGGCTGCGCGCCGGTGCGCAGGTCATTGATATGGTCGCCGGAGATCAGCGCGCGCAGGATGCCAGTCTTCGAGTCGGTGATCAGGACGTTGGCCTTGATGTACGGCAGGCCGAGCGCCTTGTTGCCGTCATAGCCGCCGACGACCTTGATGCCCGTCTTGCCGGCCTCGTAGAGAGCGGAGACGACGTCCTGGTAGAGCGGCTCGCCGATGGAACCCGGCTCCTTGGTGCGGTCCATGACGGCGATCTTCTGGACGGTCTCGGGGAGAACGTCGACGAAGTGCTTGATGGAGAACGGACGGAACAGGCGAACCTTGACCAGGCCGACCTTCTCGCCGTGAGCGTTGAGGTAGTCGATGACTTCCTCGAGCACGTCGCAGAAGGAGCCCATGCACACGACGACACGATCGGCATCGGGAGCGCCGTAGTAGTTGAACAGGCCGTAATCGGTGCCGAGCTTCTCGTTGATCTTCTTCATGTAGCCCTCGACGACGGCAGGGAGCTCGTCGTAGACCTTGTTGCAGGCCTCGCGGTTCTGGAAGAAGATGTCGCCGTTCTCGTGGCTGCCGCGGGTGTGCGGGTGCTCAGGGTTGAGCGCATGGTCGCGGAAAGCCTGGACGGCGTCCATGTCGCACATCTCGGCAAGATCCTTGTAGTCCCACATGGCGACCTTCTGGATCTCGTGGCTGGTGCGGAAGCCGTCGAAGAAGTTAAGGAACGGGGTCTTACCCTCGATGGCGGCAAGGTGAGCCACCGGCGAGAGGTCCATGACCTCCTGGACGTTGCCCTCGGCGAGCATGGCAAAACCGGTCTGGCGGCAGGCCATGACGTCGGAGTGATCGCCAAAGATGTTCAGGGCGTGCGAAGCGACGCAACGCGCGGAGACGTGGAAAACGCCCGGGAGCTGCTCGCCTGCGATCTTGTACATGTTCGGGATCATCAGGAGCAGGCCCTGAGAAGCGGTGTAGGTGGTGGTCAGAGCACCGGCACCCAGCGAACCGTGAACGGTACCGGCTGCACCTGCCTCGGACTCCATCTCGACGACCTTGACCGGGGTGCCGAAGATGTTCTTGCGACCCTGGGCCGCCCACTGGTCGACATGGTCGGCCATCGGGCTGGACGGCGTAATGGGATAAATTCCCGCTACCTCGGTGTACGCATACGAAACATATGCGGCCGCCTCGTTGCCGTCCATAGACTTAAACTTACGCGCCATATACCCCTCTCCTCTCATATAGGTATACAGGCCCCGGCGATCGCCGGGATATTGGCGTGATGGGATTTTCGTTGTTGCTTCCAATCATCTGGCAGGCGGACTCAGCAGCAGGTACATGGCGTGGAGAGAAGGCATGCCGAGGCGAGGAGGGCTGCACGCGCTCCACAGGCCCAGCTACCCGTCTTGCACATGACCGAGCGCCGCAAAGGCCGCATGTCGGATGCTCCCGGGCACGCCCCGGCGATGGGAAGCGCCCGCAACGGAAATCCGCATGCGGGTTTATTGTACCCCGCCGTCAGGCCATATTTCGGCAAATATAGGTGGCCGGTAAAGGTTTACCTCGGGTGACTATTGTGCGCCCGGCACCGACGGGCACAGTCCCCTGGAACCCCACAGCAGTTGCGGTGAAATAGGGAGTGTTTTTGCTGTTAACGGCCTTAATCAGTCCCTATTTCACCGCAACTCATTGGGGGGGGGATGAGCTAGAGGGCGCCGAGGAGGATGGCGTAGGTGGTGGATTCGCCGAGTTTGAGCTCGTCACCGGGGCTGAGCCGGGCGGAGCGGCCAGGCTCTACTTGAATACATACACTCGTGGCCCCGTTTACCACCACGGTGCCGTTGGTGGACGCCAGGTCCTCGACAAACCATGTGCCAGAATCGTCGCACCAGATATGGGCATGGCGGGCCGAGACGTCGTCGCCGACGTCGGTGATGTCGCCTTCCCCCGTCGCCAGCGCGCCGATCTCGACGCCTTCCTCACTCGGCTGAATCCAGCGCGGGGCGCTCACCACGTAGCCGTTTTGCACGCGCAGCAATCCCAGCGGATGCGCCGGCGCGACCTCGTGCTCGCCCGCGACCGAAGATGTGCTCAACGAGCGCGGGGTCGATGTGGCGCCGCCGCAAGTCGCGTGCGCATAGTCGATGGCATAGGTCACCGAGGATCGAACATCTGCCGAGCAGCCGACGGCGACAAACAGTACCAGGATGGCCTCGGCGCGCTCGGCGGGAGTCATGTGTGCCTTGATCTCCTCGATATTCTTCTCGATCTCGGCAATGGCCTCAATGTACTTATCG
>CAJMPE010000225.1 GCA_905215275.1 uncultured bacterium
GAGTTCTGGAACCTCGTGTTTACCCAGTACGACCGCCAGGAGGACGGCTCCATGCCGGAGCTGCCGCACCGCAACCTCGATACGGGCATGGGCCTGGAGCGCATGGCTGCCATCATGCAGCACAAGACCGCCAATTACGACGGCGATCTGATGCAGCACCTCATCAAACTCGGTGAGGAGATTAGCGGCAAGACCTATGACGCCGATGACTACTCCGGCGCCAGCTGCTCCCTGCGCATCATCGCCGACCACTCCCGTGCTGTCGACTTTATGATCTCGGACGGCATCCTTCCCGGCAACGAGGGTCGCGAGTACGTCCTTCGCCGTCTGCTCCGCCGTGCCGTGTTCCACGGTCGCCTGCTGGGCATCGAGGGCGCCTTCCTGACCAAGTTCATCGACGAGGTCAACGCTCAAATGGGCGAGGCCTATCCCGAGTTGCTCAAGAACGTCGCGCTCGTCAAGGGTATCGTTGCCTCCGAGGAGGAGCGCTTCTCCACGACGCTCGACAACGGCCGCGTGTACCTGGACGAGGCCCTGGCAGCGCTTGCCGAGGGCGCTGTGCTTCCGGGCGATGTCGCCTTTAAGCTGCACGACACCTTTGGTTTCCCCATCGATCTGACCGTCGAGATCGCCGGCACCGCTGGCCACGACGTCGACATGGACGGCTTCACTGCCTGCATGGAGGACCAGAAGGCCCGCGCCCGCGCTAACGCCAAGGGCGACGCCTGGGGTAGCTTCAACGACGTGTGGGTCGAGCTTTCCGACAAGGTCGCAGCGACCGAGTTCGACGGCTATGACAACGATGTGATCGAGGGCGCCAAGGTTGTCGCCATCGTGCGCAACGGCGAGTCCGTCGAGTCCGCAGCCGCGGGCGAGGATGTCGAGGTCGTGCTCGACCGCACCCCGTTCTATGCCGAGATGGGTGGTCAGCAGGGCGATGCCGGCAAGCTTTCCGCCGAGGGCGTTGTTCTGACCGTTGCCGACACCAAGAACCACAACGGCCTGTATGCCCACGTCGCGCACGTTGCCGATGGCACGCTGACTGTCGGTGCCGCTGTGACCGCCGCTCTCGACGCCGAGCGCCGTGGCTTCCTGCGCCGCAACCACACCGCCACGCACCTGCTCGACGCTGCCCTTAAGCAGGTCCTGGGCGAGCACGTCTCCCAGGCCGGCTCGCTGGTGACGCCCGAGCACCTGCGCTTTGACTTTACGCACTTCGAGGCCCTTTCCTCCGAGCAGCTCAAGGCTGTCGAGGACTTGGTCAACCAGCAGATCTTCGCCTCCAAGCCGGTCGTGACCCGTGTTATGGGCATCGACGAGGCTAAGGCTGCCGGCGCTGTTGCTCTGTTTGGAGAGAAGTACGGCGATGTCGTCCGCGTCGTCTCCGTGGGCGCCGAGGACCAGCCGTTCTCTCGCGAGCTCTGCGGTGGCACGCACGCTGCCAACACCGCCGAGATCGGCCTGTTCAAGATTATTTCCGAGTCCTCTACGGGCTCGAACGTCCGCCGTATCGAGGCCGTGACCTCTAAGGGTGCTCTCGACTATATGGCCGACCGCCTGGCACTCGTTGACGCCGCCGCTGCTGCGCTCAAGTGCCGCGTCGACGAGGTTCCCGCCCGTGTGGAGAACCTGCAGGTCGAGCTGCGCGAGACGTCCAACAAGCTCAAAAAGGCTCTGACCGGTGGTTCCTCCGACGCCATTTCCAGCTCCATCGAGGGTGCTGTCGAGCTCGGTGGCTACAAGCTCGTCGTTGCTGAGCTCCAGGGCCTTGAGGCTGCCGACCTGCGCAACGTATGGGATACCGTGCACCAGAAGGTCGCCGGCCCTGTCGCTTGTGTCGTCGCCAGCGTGACTGAGAAGGGCACTCCGGCCCTGCTCGCTGCCGGCTCCGATGACGCCGTGAAGGCCGGGTTCCACGCCGGTAATGTGATCAAGCAGATCGCGGGTCTGGTCGACGGTCGCGGTGGTGGCCGTCCCAACATGGCCCAGGCCGGTGGCAAGAATGCTGCCGGCATCGCCGATGCCCTCGCGGCCGCCAAGACCGCGCTCGGCGCCTAAGAATCTAAGAAGTCACTGTGGTCGCGCTTGCGCTGGACATAGGGGAGACCAGGATTGGCATCGCCGTCTCGAGCCGTGATGGCAAGATGGCGATGCCCGTCAAGGTGCTCCCGGCCGCCGAGGTCACCGGTATGGCCAAGACGTTCCGCTACCTGGTCGAAGACTATGAGCCCGACATCCTGGTAAGCGGACGTCCCCTGACCATGGGCGGTGAGCCCGGCCCCCAAGCCGAGCGCGTTGCCGCCGTGGCGCAAAAGATTGCCGACGAGCTCGATCTTCCGCTGGAGTTTGAGGACGAGCGTCTGTCCTCGCAAGAGGCCAAGCGTATCCTGCGCGAGCAGGGCCTCAACGAAAAGCAGATGAGGGGCAAGATCGACATGATTGCCGCCAGCCTTTTTTTGCAGACGTGGCTCGATCGTAAAAACGAGGAGGTTTCGCATGCCTAGCGCT
>CAJMPE010000226.1 GCA_905215275.1 uncultured bacterium
TACTGCTTGTCGCGGTGGAACATGTACTGGGCCTTCAGCGCCTGCTGCAGGTGGTTGACCAGCTGGCCGGAGAGATCGGCATAGATGTCATCGATACCCAGGCGGCGCTCAATCTTCTTAAGGCCGCGCTCGGTGGCGGCGATGGTGTGCTTGGCCTCGTCCATGACGTAGTCGCCCGTGGGCTCGACGTCCTCGGTGGCGGTGAGCATGTCGTGCGACACGTCCTCGCCGCGCTCAAGGCCGCGCACGGCACGCGCGAAGTCCTTGTAGGTGCTGGCGGACTTGGTGCCGGCACCCGAGATGATGAGCGGGGTACGCGCCTCGTCGATCAGGATGGAGTCGACCTCGTCGACGATGGCGTAATGGTGGCCGCGCTGCACGCGCTGCTCAGGGCGAGTGACCATGTTGTCGCGCAGGTAATCGAAGCCGAACTCGGAGTTGGTGCCGTAGGTGACGTCTGCCTGGTAGGCCGGACGCTTGAGCTCGAGCGGCATGTTGTTCTGGAGCAGACCGACGGTCATTCCCAGGTACTTGTAGATGCGGCCCATCCACTCGGAGTCGCGCTTTGCCAGGTAATCGTTGACGGTAACGACATGCACGCCCTTGCCGGCGATAGCGTTGAGGTAGCCGGCCAAGGTGGAGACCAGGGTCTTGCCTTCGCCGGTCTTCATCTCAGCAATATGACCCTCATGAAGCGCCATGGCGCCGATGAGCTGTACGTCAAAGTGGCGCATGCCCGTGATGCGCTTGGAAGCCTCGCGCACGGTGGCAAAAGCCTCGGGGAGCATGTCGTCGAGCGACTCGCCGTTGGCGTAACGCTCGCGGAACTTATCGGTCTGGGCGCGGAGTTCCTCCTCGGTCATCTTCTCAAACTGGGGCTCAAGACCGTTGATCTGGTCGACGATCTTGTAGTAGCGCTTAAGGTCCTTATCGGATCCAAAGGACAGCAGCTTTGACATGAATCCCATGTGGTTTTCCTTTTTGGCCATCGCCCACGCCGTGCAGCTGCGGGCGAGTTAAACACAGATGATTGTACTTTAGCCAAACAAGGCGCGGCCTATACGGTCGACCTCGACCGCCACGTAATAACTACGAGCAACCTGCCAAAAAGGGACTGGTTTAATTTGTCAGCTTTTATCTGGGAAAACGCTGTCTCTCTGCCATTTGGCGCAAACCAATCCGTCCCCTTCGTACCAATCTGGTGCCATGGAGACAGGTTCGTTTGCACCAATAAAGGAAAAGGGCCGCGCACCCAAACGGATGCACGGCCCTTATGCCATGAATGCGAGCGATTCCGCGGCGAGCTATTTACTCAGCAGCCTCGGTGGTCTCGGCCTCGGCAGCGGCCTCCTCGACGGGAGCCTCTGCGGGAGCCTCGGCGGCCTGCTTAGCAGCCTCCTCGGCGAACTTAGCGGCACGCTTAGCCTTCTCGGCAGCCTTAGCCTCAGCGGCGGCCTTGCGAGCGGCCTCGGCCTCAGCAGCCTTGGCGGCCTTGGCAGCCTTGGCCTCCTCAGCCTTCTTAAGCTGGGCGGCAGCGGCGCCACCGAACTTGTCGGCGAAGCGCTGGACGCGTCCACCGGTGTCGACGAACTTCTGCTGGCCGGTGTAGAACGGATGGCACTCGTTGCAAAGCTCGACCTTCATCTCGGACACGGTAGCGTGCGTCTTGAAGGTGTTGCCGCAGGAGCACGTCACCGTGCACTCGACATACTGGGGATGGATACCCTGCTTCATGGTAGGACTCCTTATTAGTCAGGCGCTGGTTACCGATCAGCGCATAAGGCGTCTTGGTTTCCGACCAAGACAACAAACTCGGCTATGGTACCACGGCACCGCGCGTCCCACAAAAGGTTCACGGTCTTTGTGCAATGCGACATGCCCAATCGCAGCGAGCACGCACCCCATCGAACCTTCACCCATGTTGCAGACGTGTAACGCCGCAGTAAGCACACCCCTTTTGGCGCCAGACAGGTACAATGATGAACACTGTACCGTAGCGGAGCGCCCCCGCGCGCCGCAACCACGCGAAAGGGTTTCCCATGGCCGAGATCTCGTCCTCCCGTATCGTCATCACCGTCCTTGGCAAGAACCGCCCCGGCATCGTCGCCGGCGTCACCCGTGTTCTGGGCGAGGCCAACGTCGACATCCGCGACATTACGCAGTCCATTATCGAGGACATCTTCACCATGACCATGCTGGCCGACACCGCCGAGTCCAAGCTCGACTTCGCCGAGCTGCAGAAGGCCCTGGCCGAGGCAGGCGAGCTTTCGGGCGTCAACGTGTCCATCCAGCGCGAGGACGTTTTTAACTTTATGTACCGCCTGTAGCGAACAAGCCGCTTGGGGACAGCTTGACGTCATATCGTCCAAGCGCGCGGCCCCCAAGCGGACCGGAGAGGAGCGCGCATGGCCTACGACGCCAAGAAAATCTACTACCGCTTCGACGATCACCTGAGCCGCCTGG
>CAJMPE010000227.1 GCA_905215275.1 uncultured bacterium
GCTACCCCCACCTGAACGTGAAGATCGGTGCCACCCACGGCGGCATCTCGGTGGGCGAGGACGGCGCCTCTCACCAGTGCTGCGAGGATTTCGCCCTTATGCGCTCCATCCCCGGCATGGTGGTCATGTCCCCCTCCGACGACGTGGAGGCCCGGGCCATGGTGAAGGCGGCCTATGAGCATGAGGGCCCCGTGTACATGCGCTTCGCCCGTCTGGCCTCGCCGGTCATCAACGACCCCGAGACCTACAAGTTCGAGGTAGGCAAGGGTATCGTCATGCGCGAGGGCACCGACGTCACCATCATCGCCTGCGGCCTGATGGTCGGCGAGGCGCTCGAGGCCGCTGAGCAGCTTGCTGCCGAGGGCATCGATGCCGAGGTCATCAACATGCACACCATCAAGCCCATCGATGCCGACCTGATCGTCAAGAGCGTCACCAAGACCGGCCACGTCGTGACCGTCGAGGAGCACTCCGTGATCGGTGGCCTGGGCAGCGCCGTTGCCGATGTCCTGTGTGAGCAGTGCCCGACGCCGCTCAAGAAGATTGGCGTCAACGACACCTTCGGCGAGTCCGGCCCGGGTGCCGAGCTCCTGCACAAGTACGGCCTGGACGCCGCCAACATCGTGGCGACCACCAAGGAGTTCTTGGCCTAAGGCGTTTTGCGTTGGCCTTAACTTGAGAGCCGTTCCCGTATTGGGCAATAAATAAGCCGGGGTGCCTTCCATGTGGGGGCACCCCGGCTTTGCGTTTGGGGGGAGGAACGGTTAGAGGAGCTTCACGGTCGGGGCGAGTGCGTTGGCAAAGATGTCGTCTGGCCAGCATACCGCTGCGACATTAGCGTCATTTGCCGCAACCATATCAGCAAGAATGGAGTCGTAGGAGATTGTCCCCAACGATTGGAGGTCGACTATCTCGCGTGCGGCATCATCTGAACACAAGTTAAGACGATATTCAGCTTTTGATAAATGGTCTTGCCCCGCATCAAAGGCCCAACGATAAATTACTAGTTTTACATAGTGGTTTTCGTCGAGCTTGATGTCGCGAATACGGCCGCACTCGATATCTCCCGCGTTTCCATACGGTTCATTTTTCATGGCAAGATATCCAAGCTCTTTATCTGGAAAGGCAGTCGAGTACAGCCCTATTACATCTCCGTCGACTTCTGCTGTCACCCTACCATCCCAGTACTCGGGCAGGTCGACACTGAAGGTTTGGGCCTCGATGTGGCGTGCGGCGGCTTTGCGCTGTTCCTCGGCTTGGCGCGCCGCTTCCTCTTCGGCGGCTTTCTTGGCCGTGACGGCGGTGTCGCGGCGGTTCGTTGCGGCGTGTTGCAGTGCATCGACGTTGGGCGCGTCCTTGCCCTTGTATGCCATGGCGAGTGTCACGGCGTCGTTGATCTCGTCGTCGGTCACGTCGACAGCATCGATGGGTGTAAAGTCCAAAACCGAATCCTGCTCGGCGAGTTCTGCCAAGTCAATCTTCTCGCCCTTGGCAAAAGCGTCGTCGAGCGTGAGCTCGGCCTTTGTGCAAGGCATCTGGTAGATAGTGCCATCGGCGGCGATGGGGGAGCCTGCCGCCTTGAACGTGTACTTGCCCTGGATAAGTTTGATGCCCGAGCCGTCAGAGGCAACATATTCGACCTTGTCGACCTTCTTTCCGTCGACCGTCTTGCCCTTTACGCGCACCGGCACACGAGAAGCGCCGTTATCGGTGTCCCAACCTTCAGCCTTTACACTCACCACGAGCGCATGCTTGGAATGCGCCGACTCATACTGCTCCTGCTCCTGAACATGCTGCTGATACAGGTGATACGCCAGCCCACCGCCCCCGCCAACAACAAGTATTGCTGTGCAGACGATGGCGATCACGACGCCTTTCTTAGGCTTCTTACCGGGAGCGGGCGAACCCACAGGTGCCGGCGCAACCGCAGGTTCGGCTACGGGCATAGTCTGTGTCCCGTCAAGCGCAGCCCCACATCCCACACAAAACCGAGCCCCATCAGCAAGCTCAGCACCACAATAAGGACAAACCATATCAACCTCGCAATAAGCCGAGAACCATCTTTCTAACTCAACTGTAAGGCGAAAACCCAAACCCAAGCTGCGCAACAATGAGCCCAATATAAGTTGCGGTGAAATAGGGACTGATTAGGGCTTTTAACTGCTAAATCAGTCCCTATTTCACCGCAACTTCTAAAGAGGCCTTATCAAGCAGGACTTCTATTGGGAAAAGGGCCCAATACAGCAAAGTGCAATTCAGCCAACCCCAGGCATGGCGCTGCTGCGCCCCAAGATGAACGCATCGACCCCTTAGTAGCCGCAGGCCGGGCACAGGGTTACCTCCCAAATCTTTCCGCAGCGCAGGCCGGCGTTTGTCCGCAGCTCCGCAGGAGCAGGACAAATGCCGGCCATGCGCGAGGACGATTTGGGAGGTAACCCTGTGCGCGGCCGG
>CAJMPE010000228.1 GCA_905215275.1 uncultured bacterium
CCGACCTTGTGACCGTTGCGGGAAAGCTCCGTGGCGATGGCGCCGGTGACGAATGACTTGCCGACGCCGCCCTTGCCGGAAAGCACGGCGATAACGCGCTTGACCTCGGACAGCGTATTCTCCTCAAATTGCGACGGCGACGTTTGCCCGCCGGCTGCCTGTGCGTGCTCGCAACCCATGTTTGACTCCTTTGTATATGCTGGGGCCGGAGCCCCGCGGTGTGACACGAGCGTCATTGTACCCTCGTTTGCGAGCGGGAGTCATTCATGATGCGTGGTAGGCGATCGACGGTATTCGAAAGGGCGGACCGAGCGTGCAGTCTGCGGCGTCAGACAACGCAAAAGGTCTGCGAATCTTGTATTACGAACATCTGTGCGCGTCGAGTGCGCTAAACTCATCGTCAGTGTGATTTGAAGTTGTAGGAGGCAAGGAGCTTCCATGTCTGATTCTTCTATCGTTATTCGCGGCGCGCGCGAGCATAACCTGCGCGATATCGATGTTTCCATTCCGCGTGACCAGCTCGTGGTCATAACCGGTCTTTCCGGATCGGGCAAGAGCTCACTGGCGTTCGATACCATCTATGCCGAGGGCCAGCGCCGTTACGTCGAGAGTCTTTCGAGCTATGCGCGTCAGTTTTTGGGCCAGATGGACAAGCCCGATCTGGACTCGATTGACGGCCTGTCACCGGCTGTGTCGATCGATCAGAAGACGACGTCCAAAAACCCACGCTCGACGGTGGGCACCGTAACAGAGATTTACGACTATCTGCGTCTGCTGTTTGCTCGCGTGGGAACGCCACACTGTCCTGAGTGCGGTCGTGTCATTGAGCGTCAGACGACCGATCAGGTCGCCGATAAGGTGCTGGCGGCGGGGGAGGGCCGCCGCGCGTTTGTGTTGGCGCCGGTGGTTCGTGGACGCAAGGGAGAATATGCCAAGCTGTTTGAGGACCTGCGTGCGGAGGGCTTTAGCCGTGTGCGCGTCGACGGCGAGGTGCGCTCGCTTGACGACCCTATCGACCTGGACAAGAAGTTCAAACACGACATTGAGGTCGTGGTCGACCGTATCGTGATTCGAGAGAACTCCCTGGGTCGCATTGCCGAGTCCGTTGAGCAGGCGACGGCACTGGCGCACGGTAACGTGAACGTGTACATGCTGCCCGACCGCGACGCTCCCGAGGGAACCGAGGGCGAGCTGCTGGAGTATTCGCTGGCACTGGCGTGCCCGGAGCACGGGCATTCCATCGACGACCTGCAGCCGCGCGATTTCTCGTTCAACGCGCCCTATGGTGCGTGTCCCGAGTGCGATGGTCTGGGCTTTAAAAAGACAGTCGATGCCGAGGCGCTGATTGAAGACCCCTCAAAGTCGATTGCCGACGGAGTCTTTGGCAGCCTGTTCGGCAATTCCAACTATTATCCGCAGATTTTTGCCGCGGTCTGTAAACACTTTAAGGTGAGTGCCGATACGCCATGGGAGGAACTGCCCCCGCGGGTGCGTCGTGCGTTTTTGGATGGCATGGGCGACACGAAGATTTCGGTCGACTATCAAAAGCTCGATGGGCGCCGCAGCCAGTGGGACACTAAGTTCTCGGGCGTGCGCAACATCCTGTACGAGCGCTACAACGAGACGACGAACGAGAACACCAGGGCTCGCTTGGAGAAATACATTCGCGAAGAGCCATGCTCGAGCTGTCACGGTGCTCGCCTGCGTCCCGAGATGCTTGCCGTCACCGTGGGCGGCAAGTCCATTTACGATGTCTGCTGTCTGTCGTGTCGCGAGTCGCTCGAGTTTTTTGAGGGCCTGGAGCTTACCGAGCGTCAGCAGTTTATCGGCGGGCGCATTGTCAAGGAAATCCTGGAGCGCCTGCGTTTTCTGGTCGATGTCGGACTCGACTATCTGACGCTCGATCGCGCCTCGGCGACGCTTTCCGGCGGCGAGGCGCAGCGCATTCGCCTGGCAACGCAGATCGGTGCCGGCCTCATGGGCGTTCTGTACATTCTGGACGAGCCGTCGATTGGCCTTCACCAACGCGACAACGAGCGCCTGATCAAGACGCTCGAGCGCTTGCGCGATATCGGTAATACCGTTATCGTCGTCGAGCACGACGAAGATACAATTCGCGCTGCAGACTACGTGATCGATATGGGCCCTGGTGCTGGCGAGAACGGTGGCAAGGTGGTCTGTGCGGGCACGCCCGAGGAGATCATGGCCTGTTCCGACTCGCTGACCGGCGCCTATCTTACGGGAAGGCGCATGATTTGCCTGCCGGAGGAGCGTCGCCATCCCGAACGCGGTGCGCTTCGTATCACGGGGGCATCCGCCAACAATCTTAAAAAGGTGAATGTCGAGGTCGAGTTTGGCACCCTAACTGTGGTGACGGGCGTCTCGGGCTCGGGCAAGAGCTCTTTGGTTACCGATACCATTGCACCCGCCCTCACCAACGCGG
>CAJMPE010000229.1 GCA_905215275.1 uncultured bacterium
CTTGTCCATGTTGGCTTGGATCTTAAACACAAAGCCGCTAAAGTCGTCGCGGCAGGGATCGACCGGTTCGCTGGTGAGCGTATCGGTATAGGCGCGCGGCGTCGGGGCCAGACGCAGGAACTCCTTAAGGAATGGCTCCACGCCAAAGTTGGTGAGCGCCGAGCCAAAGAACGCCGGGCTCAGCTTGCCGCAGGCCACGGCATCCAAGTCGAGCTCGTCGCCGGCACCATCGAGCAGCTCGATGTCGTCCATTAGGTTCTTATGGTTCTCCTCGCCGATGAGCTCGTCCATGGAAGGATCGCCCAGCTCAGCCTCGACCTCGGCGACCTTCTTGGTGGCGTTGGCGTGACCGTCGCCCTCAAAGGCGATAACGCGACGGGTCTGACGATCGAACACACCGCGGAAATTGCGGCCGCTGCCGATCGGCCAGTTCATGGGATACGTATTGATACCCAGGACGTTCTCGATCTCTTCCATGAGCTCAAACGGATCGCGAGCCTCGTGGTCGAGCTTGTTCACAAAGGTGAAGATGGGAATGTGGCGCAGCGTGCAGACCTTAAAGAGCTTCTTGGTCTGGGCCTCGACGCCCTTAGCGCCGTCGATGACCATGACCGCGGCGTCGGCGGCCATAAGGGTACGGTAGGTATCCTCCGAGAAGTCCTGGTGGCCGGGGGTATCGAGGATGTTGACGCAGGCGCCGTTGTAGGTGAACTGCAGCACCGAGGAGGTAACGGAGATACCGCGCTCCTTCTCGATGTCCATCCAGTCCGAGACGGCATGCTTGGCCGAGCTCTTGCCCTTGACCGAGCCGGCAGTCTGGATGCTGCCGGTATAGAGCAGCAGCTTCTCGGTAAGCGTGGTCTTACCGGCGTCCGGGTGGCTGATGATCGCGAATGTGCGGCGCGACGAGATTTCATCCGACAGGCTTGCCATGCGGATCCTTTCTTGCATTAAGTGCATTACGTCGATGTAACCGTACTATTGTAGCCGCGAAATCTCGGCATAGGGCACCTATCAGGACAAATTCATCAGTTGGGGCCTAGGTAGCAGTCGATGGCGGCACTCCGCAGCAGTTCGTCTCGATCTGTAACATCTAGACGGTTTTTGAACCTCTACCTGTTACAGATTTAGACAAACAGGTGGACGTCCCAGAAAGATCTCGATCTGTAACATCTAGCCACTCAAAACGGGTCCATCTGTTACAGATTGAGATATAAGGGTAGACGGGTGGCCAATGTCTCGATCTATAACATCTACCAGCCAAAATCTTCTCCAGTTGTTACAGATTTAGACAAACAGGTGGGGCCCGCCAGCAAAATCTCAATCTGTAACAGGTAGCCGTCCAAATCGGTTCCAGATGTTACAGATTGAGATGGATGAACGAACGGACAATCCCTATTTGCCTCTTGCGTAACTGTGCATAGTGTATATATACTGTGCTTACCGGTTATATACACGTGTAGCCCAACAGCTAAGGAGCCGCTGTGGACATCATCCTATCCAATTCGAGCGACAAGCCCATCTACGAGCAAATAGCCTCGCAGGTCAAAGCTCAGATCCTTTCGGGCACACTCGCTGCGGGAGCCAAACTCCCCAGCATCCGTGCACTCGCGAGCGATCTTGGCGTGAGCGTCATCACCACCAAGCGCGCCTACGCCGACCTGGAGCAGCTCGGGTTTATCTGCACCGTGCAGGGCAAGGGCTGTTTTGTCGCCGAGGGCAACCAAGAACTCTTGCGCGAAAACCAGCTCTGCCATATCGAAGAGCTGCTTGCGAAAGCGGCAAGCCAAGCCGAAGCCTTGGGCGTCACGCGCGACAAGCTGCACGAAATGCTCGACCTGGTAGCCCCCGAAACCATGCAGTAGCCATCTGCAAGAAAGGCTATACCATGCAGAACTTGCTAGAACTCAAAGGTATCTCACGCCGTGTGAGCGACCGCTTTTCACTACGCGATGTCACGCTCGCCGTGGAGCCCGGCCAGATTGTTGGCTTTGTGGGCGCAAACGGCGCCGGCAAAACAACGACCATTCGAGCCGCTCTCGGGCTTATCAAACTCGATACCGGCGAGGTGCACCTGTTTGGGCAGCGCTGTGGCGCCGGCGCGCCCGATGAAGCGCAGCGCTGCTTGCGCACTCGTGTCGGCCTCGTGCTGGACACATGCCCCTTCCCTTCCACACTCAAGGTGACCAAAGTTGAGGCACTCGTAAGCCCGGCGTACCCCACCTGGAGCCACGACACCTTCGCCAGCCTCATCGACCGATTTGGCCTCGATCCCAAGACAAAGGTCAAGGACCTCTCCCGCGGCATGGGTATGAAGCTGCAGCTCGCCTGCGCGCTCAGCCACAATGCCAAGCTGCTCGTTTTGGACGAAGCCACCGCAGGGCTTGATCCCATGGCACGTGAGGAGCTGCTCGATGAGCTACTCGCCTTTGTTT
>CAJMPE010000230.1 GCA_905215275.1 uncultured bacterium
GTACGCGACCGACGATTGAACGTCAGATTGCCGCTTAGGGGCGTTTGCAGCGTCGAGCCGTTACGCGGTTCGTAGAACCGCGTAACTTGCTAACTACATCAAGTTACAAACAGCTGCCGCGAAGGCTACGGGGTCCTCGGGGAGGATGCCCTCGACGAGCAGGGCCTGGTCGTAGAGCAGGCCGGAGTACTGCTTAATCTTGTCGGCGTCGCCCGCCTTCTGGGCAGCGACGAGCTTGGCGAAGACCGGGTGCTTGGCGTTGAGCTCGAGTACGCGCTGGCTCTTGGGCATACCGTCGGGCGTACCCTCGGGACCCTTCTGGAGCACCTTCTCCATCTCGAGCGAAAGCGGGCCCTCGGTGGTAATGCAGGCGGGGGCATCGGTCAGGCGCGCGGAGACGGCAACCTTCTCGACCTTGTCGCCGAGCGCCTCCTTCATGGCGTTAAAGAGGTCCTCGTTCTCCTTGGTGGCGTCCTCGGCCTCCTTCTTCTCGTCATCGGTCGCCAAGTCAAGATCGCCGGTGGCAACGTTCTTAAGCTCCAGGTGACGATCTTCGACCTCAGGCTCGGCACCATCGGCAACTGCCTTCTCGGCAGCCTCGCGAGCAGCGTCATCCTCGTAGACCTTGGGCATATCGGCAGCCACGTACTCACGCATGGCCTGGAAGGTGAACTCATCCACGTCCTGCGTCAGCAGCAGTACATCGTAGCCGCGGTCGAGCACGCCCTTCACGACGGGCATCTTGGCCAGACGCTCGCGCGAATCGCCGGCGGCATAGTAGATTGCCTTCTGGCCCTCGGGCATGCCCTTGGCATACTCGGCAAGGGTGATCATCTTCTGCTCCTTGGCAGACCAGAACAACAGCAGGTCGGCGAGCTCGTCGGCCTTCATGCCGTAGCTCGAGTAGATGCCGTACTTAAGACCGCGACCAAAATTCTCAAAGAACTTCTCGTATGCCTCGCGGTCGTTGTCGCGCATGTCCTCGAGATCGGCGGTAATCTTCTTCTCCACACGCTTGGCAATGGCCTTGAGCTGACGGTTCTGCTGCAGCGTCTCACGCGAAATATTGAGCGTCACGTCGGCAGAGTCCACAACACCGCGCACAAAGTTGTAGTAGTCGGGCAGCAGGTCGTCGCACTTCTCCATAATCAGCACGTTGGAGCTGTAGAGCGCCAGGCCCTTCTCGTAGTCCTTGCTGTACAGATCGAACGGGGCGCGACCCGGCACAAACAGCAGTGCATCGTACTCAAGCGTACCCTCGGCATGGAAGCTGATAGTGCGCGCGGGATCGTCAAAGTCGTGGAACGTGGACTTATAGAACTCGTTGTAATCCTTCTGCTCAACGTCGGAGCTGCGCTTTTTCCAGATCGGCGTCATGGAGTTGATGGTCTCGAGCTCCTGATAGTCCTCGTACTCGGGCTTATAGTCGTCGCCGGCGTCCTCGGGCTTGGGCTTCTGGCGACTCTTGCTCACCATCATCTGGATCGGGTAGCGCACATAGTTGCTGTACTGCTGAATCAGGCTCTTGAGGCCCCACTCGGTCAGGAAGCGATCGTAGGTCTCGGCCTCGCCATCGGCATCGAGCTTCTCGTTCTCGCGCAGCGTCAGGATGACATCGGTACCGTGCTCAGCACGCTCGCCATCCTCAATGGTGTAGCCCTCAAGGCCGTCGGACTCCCAAACGTGGGCGGTATCCTCGCCATAAGCGCGGCTGACGACCTTCACGTGGCTGGCGACCATAAAGGCGGAGTAGAAGCCCACGCCAAACTGGCCGATGATGTCCACCTCGTCCTTCTTCTCGGCCTCCTGCTTAAACTGGAGGGAACCGCTGCGGGCGATGACGCCCAGGTTGTTGTCCAGCTCCTCCTGGGTCATGCCGATGCCGTTGTCGCTGATAGAGAGGGTGCGGGCCTCCTTGTCCACGGCCAGCTGGATGGAGAAGTCCTCCCGGGAAAGGCCGGTGGCGCCGTCCTCCAAGGTGCGGTAATAGAGCTTGTCAATGGCGTCGCTGGCGTTGGAAATCAGCTCCCGCAGGAAAATTTCCTTGTGGGTGTAGATGGAGTTAATCATCAAGTCCAGCAAGCGCTTGGATTCTGCCTGAAATTCTTTCATTGCCATGGTTTCAAATTACTTCCTTTCCAATATAGACAGACAGCCCAAAGGCTGAGTGTGAACAAAATCAGCGGCCCGCCTCAAAGGGGTGCTCGTCGTGAAAGCGGAGGTTGTTCAGCCGCTCCTTCTCCCGGATGGCCTCCTCCATGTCGATGCCGTAGGCCTCCGCCAGGCAAAGGGTGTAGTAGAGCACGTCCCACAGCTCCTCGTCCAAGGTGCCTTTCACCGGCTCCCCTGGGCCCCGAAACTGACCGTGAAAGATGGCGCGGGAGACCTCCCCCACCTCTTCCACCAACTTGAGG
>CAJMPE010000231.1 GCA_905215275.1 uncultured bacterium
TTGAAAAGCGACGTTTAAACGCTAAAGGGAATTGCCCCGGAAATCACCAAAAGGATAGCCGACGATGCCGCAACGAGAAACAGGGAGTCGCACCTGTCGAGGAGGCCACCATGGCCCGGCATGATCGTGCCGGAATCCTTGAAACCGGAGTTGCGTTTGATGCGGCTTTCAGCCAAGTCGCCCAGCACGCCCACAAGGCCGCAAACCAGGCCGAACCCGAGCGCCTCGGGAAGGTTCAGGTTCAAGCCGGGGATCAATGTGAACAACCCCCAGATGACCATCGAGCCGACGATGCCCGCGAAAAAGCCTTCCCAGCTCTTTTTGGGAGAGATCTTGGGAACCATCTTATGCTTGCCGATGCGGCTGCCCACGATGTAGGCAAACGAGTCGGAGACCCAAAGGGACGCGCAAACGCCCACCGAAAGCAGGGCGCCGGCAAAACCGGGCACGGCATCGCGCAGCAGCACAATAGCCGACAGCATAAAGCCAGTGTAGATAGGGCCCATGAGCGTCACGGCAACGTCAGAGATGCGAGTGCGCGGAGACCAGACATACCAGATACCAACCGCAAGCATCAAAGCGAACAGCAGGGCGTTCAACAGCAGCGAATCGCCCAGAGCCGAGAGCGGAAAGAGCACGGCGGCAGTGATACCAAGGCGCTCGTTGGCAACCTTGCCGTCGAGCCTCGTCATGCGGAAGAACTCATAGCAGCACAGACCGCTCATGACGGACACGAAGATGGCCGTGGGCACAATACCCAAAACCAGGCACAGGATAAAGACAACGGCATAGACGATACCGGCGGCGGCACGGGGGATAAAGCCCGCCAGCCACGAACCGGAGCCGCTCTTCGCTGCAGGGGCGCCTGCAGCGGAAGCCTTACGCGCGGGCTTCGCGGAAGTAGGCGCCTTGGGAGCGGATGCCTTGGGACGTTCGGACACGATTAAGCCTCCTCGGTCTTGCTCAGTCCACCAAACCTACGGTCGCGACCCTGGTAGGCCAAAATGGCGTCGACAAGGCCCCAACGATCAAAGTCAGGCCAATAGGTATCGGTGACATAGAACTCGGAATAAGCAACCTGCCACAGCAGATAGTTCGAAAGACGAAGCTCGCCAGAGGTGCGAATCACGAGCTCCGGATCGGGAAGGCCGGCGGTGTACAGGTGCGAAGCAACCATATCATCGTCGATAGCGGCGGGGTCGATCTTCCCAGCGGCGGCATCAAGCGCGATCTGGCGGACAGCGCGAGTGATCTCAGCACGGGCGCCGTAGTTAACGGCCAGCGCCAGCGTCATACCGGTATGGTCGGCGCACTCGGCAAGGCCGCGCTCAAAGACGTCGCGGGTCTTCTTGGGCAGCGCAGAAATATCGCCCAAAAAGACAACGCGGACGTTCTCGCGCTTAAGCAGCGGCAGCTCATCGATAAACGTCTTGGCAAACAGGTGCATCAGAACGTTGACTTCGTGCTGCGGGCGATTCCAGTTTTCGGTTGAGAACGCATAGGCCGAAAGCACGTCGACGCCCAGGCGCACGCAGGCGGTAATGATCTCGCGCAGCGAGACGATGCCGGCCTTGTGGCCTTCGGTGCGGGCAAGACCGCGCGACGTGGCCCAACGGCCGTTGCCGTCCATGATGCACGAAATATGGTGCGGAATGTTATTGAGGTCAAGGTCGGAAAAACCGACGCCCGCAGGGGCGTCGGCAAAGTACTCGACCAGTTTATGCTCGTCGTATTGCACCTTAGATCTCCATGACCTCGGCTTCTTTTTCCTTCAGAAGCTCCTCGACCTTGGCAACATACTCGTCGGTATGCTTCTGAACCTTGGCCTGCTCGCGACGAACATCGTCCTCGGTGAGCTCCTCGTCGCGCTCGAGCTTGTTGTTAAAGTCGCGGCGGATGTTGCGGATGGAGACCTTGTGCAAAAACGGGATCCGGTTCCAGAGGCCCGGCAGCCGCTCAAGCAAGATCCGCTTGCCCGCCTTCGGGGCCTTGGGGCGGATGAGCTCCGCCGCGGGCCGCTGCAGCTCCGCATGCGCGACGTACCACGTCGTGCCGAGCGCGCAGAGCAGATACGCCCCCGCGGACAACAGCGCCAGCGGCCAGTCGAACGCATACAGGATGTCCGTGAAGCCGTACATGATATTATACCCCTGCCAGATCATCTTCGGCAGGAAATACGAGCCCGCCGCGATGCCAACCACGCAGCCGAGCACCGAAGCGCTCCCGGCGTAGAGGAAATAGACCAGGAAGATCGCGCCGTTGGAGTAGCCCATGGCCTTCAAAACGCCCGCCTGCGTGCGCTGCTCGTCGACCATGCGCGTCATCGTCGTGATGCACACGAGCGCCGCCACGGCGAAGAAAAACAGCGGGAACACACCGCGAGACGCCCCGCACGATATCCGAATCGCTC
>CAJMPE010000232.1 GCA_905215275.1 uncultured bacterium
AATAATCGACGGTGATGTCGGACAGAATGTTGGCATTGGCGCGGCCGGTACGGACCTTGGAGAAGTTATGCTTGAGGGACTCGAGCGACTTGTCCATATGGGCGGTGATGTTCTCTGCCATGCTTAATCCTCCTGATAGACGAGCGTGCCGACGGGCTCACCCGCGAGCGCGCGCTTGACGGTGTCCTCGCCATCGATGTTGAGGACCAAAATGGGCATACGGTTGTCCTGGCAAAGAGCCGTAGCCGTGGAATCCATAACCTGCAGGCCGCGAACGAGCACCTCGTGATAGGTGATCTTGTCAAAGCGGACGGCGTCAGCGCACTTGACGGGATCCTTGTCGTAGATGCCATCAACCTTGGTGGCTTTAATCAGAATCTCGGCACCGATCTCACAGGCGCGAAGGGCCGCGGCGGTGTCAGTCGTAAAGTACGGATTACCCGATCCGGCGGCAAAGATAACGACGTTGCCCTTGGACAGGTGGTTGATGGCGCGACGGCGAATATAGGGCTCGCAGATCTCGTTCATCTGGATAGCGCTCATCACGCGGCAGGGAACATCGTTGTGCTCGAAGGCATCCTGCAGGGCAAGCGCGTTCATAACGGTAGCGAGCATACCCATGTAATCGGCCTGGGCGCGGTCCATACCACCGGCGGCACCGGCCATGCCGCGGAAAATATTGCCGCCGCCGACAACGACGCCGACCTCATGACCAACGGCGAGCAGCTCCTTGACCTGCTTGGCAAGATGATCGGTAACCTTGGGGTCGATGCCGTAGTTGCCATCGCCCATCAGCGCTTCACCGGAGAGCTTCAGAAGCACGCGTTTATATCGGATGTCGGACAAAGCGATCCTCCTTTAATTAGACTCATAACATAATATCAAAGGCTTAACGGGGAGCCATGAAAAAGCAGGCTGTGAGTAAAACCCACAGCCTGCTCATTACCAGCTACAAGAGCTTATTTACTCGCCACGCACCAGACGGTCAAAGGCAACGACGGTAATGGTGTCGCCGAGCTCCTTGGAGACCTGCTCAGCGTACTTCTTGATGGTGAGGGAGCTGTCCTTGATGAACTCCTGCTCGGTGAGCACGGACTGCTTGTAGAACTTCTCCAGACGGCCAACAGCCATCTTCTCCTGGATAGCCTCGGGCTTGCCGGACTCGGCAGCCTGAGCCATGTAGATCTGCTTCTCGTGCTCGACGGTCTCGGCCGGAACCTGATCGCGGGTAGCGCAAATCGGGGCGACGGCGGCAACCTGAAGGGCAACGTCATGAGCAAAGGTCTTGAAGGACTCAGCCTGAGCGGTCTCGGCCTTCTCGAAAGCGAACTCGACGAGAACGCCGATCTTACCACCCATGTGGATGTAAGAAGCGAGAGCGCCGTTCTCAGCCTTGCGGGCGGCGAAACGGGAGATCTTCATGTTCTCGCCCATGATGTGAATCATCTCGGTGAGCTCGGAGGAAACGGTCTCCTCGCCCATCGGCTTCTCGAGCAGAGCGTCGACGTCAGCAGGCTCGGTGGTAGCGACAACCTCAGCGACCTTGGAAGCAAAGCCGGTGAACTTAGCATTGGAGCCGACGAAGTCGGTCTCGCAGGAGAGCTCGAGCAGAGCGCCGGTCTCGCCGTCCTCGGAGACGAACGCGGCGACAGCGCCCTCGTTGGTCTCACGGCCAGCCTTCTTGGCAGCCTTGGCGAGGCCGTTCTTGCGCAGAACGTCGACAGCGGCGTCCATGTCGCCGTCAGCCTCGACGAGAGCCTTCTTGCACTCCATCATCGGGGAGTCGGTCATCTCGCGGAGCTGCTTGACCATAGCGGCGGTAATCTGGGCCATTGTGGTTCCTTTCAAAGAGATGAAAAAGAATTAACTAAGACTGATTTACTCGGCCTTGGGCTCAGCGGCCATCTCGGCCTCGGAGACCTGCTCCTTGCCGGAGCCAGCGAGGCAGGCGTCAGCCATGAGCTCGCACATAAGGGTGACAGCGGAGATAGCGTCATCGTTGCAGGGGATGCCGTACTCGACCTCGTCGGGATCGGAGTTGGTGTCGATCAGAGCGACGACGGGGATGTTCAGGCGCTGGGCCTCCTTGATAGCGTTCTCCTCGCGCTTGGTGTCGATGACGAAGAGCGCCTGGGGCAGACCCTTCATGTCGCGGGCGCCACCGAGGTTGGTCTGGAGCTTGGTGAGCTCCTTACCGAGCACAGCCTGCTCCTTCTTGGGGAGCACTGCCATACGGCCGTCCTCGACCATGGCCTCGAGCTCCTCCATGCGGTTGATGCGGGAGCGGATGGTGACGAAGTTGGTCAGCATGCCGCCGAGCCAACGCTGGTTGATGTAAGGCATGTTGGCGCGCTCAGCGGCGTTCTTGACGGCCTCCTGAGCCTGCTTCTTGGTGCCGACGAACAGC
>CAJMPE010000233.1 GCA_905215275.1 uncultured bacterium
CCGCACGAAGTGCGCAGCGAGGGCTTCTTGCATGTCCGAGGACGCGCCGGAAAGAAAACAAACGGCGGCCCCGGACAACGACTACAGGGCTATCGATTACCCCGTGTTCTGCAGACCTGCCGAGACGCCGGTCACAGTCGAAAGAATCAGGCTCATGTACTCGGCCTTCTTCTCCTCGGCCATCTCGTCCTGGTTCATACGCACCTCGCGAAGGGCGCGAACCTGGGCGATGGACAGGGCGTCGACATAGGGGTTACGCACGCGAACGGCGCAGCCGAGCACGCGGCGGCGCTGCAGCGGCCACTCGTCACCAACGATGGCAAGGACCCACTTACGCGTGAGCTGCATCTCGGTAAAGACCTTCTCAGACAAATCCTGGCGATCGCCCAGGTGCAGATACATCTTGGCGATGCGCTGATCGGTCTTGGCGATCGACATCTCGATGTTGTCGATAAAGGTGCGGAAGAACGGCCACTCCTGGTAGGCAGCCTTGAGCTGGTCAAGGTCGCCCAGCTGCTCGCAGGCGGTGCCCAGGCCATACCAAGCGGCCAGGTTAATGCGTGCCTGGCTCCAGCTGAAGATCCACGGAATGGTACGCAGGTCGTCGAGCGACTTGGCGCCCAGGCCGCGCTTAGCGGGACGCGAGCCGATCGGCAGCAGACCGACTTCGGTCAGCGGCGTCACGGTCGAGAACCACGGTGTAAAGTCCTCGGTGTTCAGCAGGTCCAGATAGCGCTCGTGGCTTGCAGCGTTAAGCTTCTCGGCCATATCCCAGAACTTCTGCGTGGTCTCTGTGTTGGTCTTCTCGACACTCGGGGCCGACTGCAAAAGCGTTGCGGCGGCAACGGACTCAACATGGCGCTGAGCCAGCGTGCGGTTGCCGTAACGGGCAAAGATGACCTCGCCCTGCTCGGTGAGCTTAAAGAAGCAGTTGACCGAACCCTTGGGCTGCGCCAGCACGGCCTTGTTGGCCGGGCCGCCGCCACGGCCAACGGCACCGCCGCGACCGTGCATGAGCACCAGGTCGATATCGTTCTTCTCGGCCCACTTGGCAATGCGCTCCTGCGCGGAATGCAGCGCGAGCATGGCCGTGGTAGGACCGGCGTCCTTGGAGGAGTCGGAATAGCCCAGCATAACCTCCATGCGGCGGTTGGTCTGGGCAAGACGCTTCTGCACCACGGGCAGCGTAAGCATCTGGTCGAGCACGTCGACGCAGCCCTCGAGGTCCTCGAGCTGCTCGAACAGCGGGATCACGTCGAGCTCGGGGACATCCTCCTCGTGTGCGAAGGACAGGTGGGCCAGCTCGAAGACGTCAGCCACATGCTGGGCGCTCTTGGTAAACGAGATGATGTAGCGGTGCGCCATCTTCTTGCCGTAGCGCTTTTGGATGGAGCCGATAGCACGGAAGGTATCGATGACTTCGCGCGTCAAGGGCTGCAGGTCGCCATGGATACCGTTCTCGTGGATATCCTTGAGGGCGCGGGCATGCACCACGGAGTGCTGACGGAACTCCATCTCGACCATATGGAAGCCGAAGGACTCGACTTGCCAGATGATGGTCTGGACCGGGCCGTAGGCGGCACGGACGGCACCGCAGGCGGCCAGCGAACGCTGGACGACGCGCAGGTCATCCAGGAACTCGTCGGCGCTGTGGTACATGGTGTCGGTGATACGGCGCACGGTGGCGTTCAGACGGTCGGCCATGACGAGCATGACGGCGCGATGCGGCTCGTGCTCGGAGATCAGCTCGGCGCGGGCCGTGTACCGAGGGCTCATCTCGACCTGATGGTTCCACAGGTTAATGAGCTCGGCCGACGGCTTGCTGTAGGTGGCCTCGAGCGTGAGGTTGCGGCCGATGTGGCGGCACTTGTCCTCGAGCTTGAGCACCATGTGCGTAAAGTACTTGGCGGCGACCTCACGGCTCACCTTGGCGGTGACGTTGGGGTTACCGTCGCGGTCGGAACCGATCCAGCTGCCGGGATGGAAGAACGCCGGGCACAGCGGCGGCACAGTACCGGCCTTGTCGCCCAGCACCCAATCGTCAAAACGACGATAGATAACGGGGATAACGTCGAACAGCGTGTTATCGAAGATGTCGATGATGGTATCGGCTTCCTCGACCGGCGTGGGCTTCTTGAGCGCGATGGGGCTCGTACGCACCAGGGCGTCGATCTCCTGCAGCATATGGCGCTCGTTCTCCACCAGGTCGGAGCCGCCCAGACGCGGACGCTCCTCCAGCAGGTTGGAGATACGGCGGATCTTGCCCTCGACGGCCTTACGACGGGCCTCGGTGGGATGTGCGGTAAAGACAGGGTGGAACTCGAGCTTGTCGAGCAGCTCGTTGGCGCCCTCGACGCCCAGCTCATTCACCAGCTGGTGATAGGCAACGGTGAGCTCGTTGGCGGGA
>CAJMPE010000234.1 GCA_905215275.1 uncultured bacterium
CCCCGCCCGCCGCAACGCTCTATCGCTTTGGAGCCCTTGGCGCTTGCGAGCCGCACGAACAGGCAGCCTGCCCCACAACCGAGCTCGATCTCAGGCTCGGACGAACCCTGTAGCCCGCCAGCCCCTCCGCGGGCAACAATCCTATTCCACAACACAACCAACAGAAAGGAGTCCTCATGGACACCAATCATTCCCCCATCATCAGCCCCCTCACCATGCGTGAATCCGCCCGAGGTATCACGCTCACCAGCATTTACGATGAGATGCTCGCCCGTCGCGAGCTCTCCGTCATGGGAAACATCGAAACCCCGATGGCCCACGACCTATGCCAGCAAATCCGCCTGCTCGATGCCACCGACCCCAGCCGCCCCATCACCATATTTGTCGCCAGCGCCGGCGGAAGCGTGCGATCGGGTCTTGCGATCTATGACGCCATGCGCCTCGCATCGTGCCCCATCCGCACCGTCTGCCTGGAATTCGCCGCGTCCATGGGCGCCGTGATCTTTATGGGCGGCGACGATCGCCGTATGGCGCCCCATGCAGAGCTCATGATTCACGACCCGCTGATCCCCCAGGGGGCAGGTGGCTCGGCACTTGCGCTGCAGGAAACCAGCCGGCGTCTCATGCAGACCCGCAAGACCCTCACGCAAATCCTCTCGGACCGCAGCGGCCTCACGCCCAAGCGCATCCAGTCCCTCACTGCAAAAGACACCTACCTTTCGGCCGAGCGCGCCGTCGAGCTCGGCTTTGCCCACGAAATCCTCTCGACCACCAAGGAGGTCGCCCATGTCTAACCTCGCCAGCCGCCTCGCCGCATCTGAGTCCGCATCGTCCACCATCCTCGCCAAGGATCGAACGCTTTCCTGCGACACCCGCCAAACGGGACTCAACAACAACGCACTTGTGATCGGCCCCTCGGGAGCCGGCAAGACCCGAAACGTCCTCAAGCCCAACCTGCTGCAAATGAACGCAAGCTACATCGTGCTCGACACCAAAGGCACGCTCTGTCGCGAAGTGGGACCCGTGCTGGCAGCCCACAGTTACCGCGTGCAATGTCTCAACTTCGCCGACCTCAACACCGTCCCGGCCCTTGCGCCCGGCATCGAGCGCTGCGGCTACAACCCCCTAAGGCACATTCGCCGCAAGGCGGACGGCAGGCCCAACCAGCAGGACATCCTCTCGGTGGCAAAGGCCATCTGCCCCATCGAGGACAACAACCAGCCTTTTTGGGATCATGCGGCGGCAAACCTGCTGTCGTGTCTTATCGCCTACGTCACCGAACAGCTACCCGCCGACGAGCAGACGATCAGCTCGGTCATCAAGCTGATCGAGCACCTGCAGGACGGTGCCACGGGTCGATTGTTTGACGACCTGATCACGACCGACCCCCAAAGCTATGCCCTCTCGCTATGGCGGCGCTACGCCATTACGCAAAATGCCGAGCGCATGCACGCGAGCATCGTCGGCATCCTTGCCGAAAAGGTCATGTGTCTGGGATTCGACGGTGCGGCACAGCTCTATCGTGAGTGCCATCAGGTGGACTTCGCTTCCATGGGACACACCCCCTGCGCCCTGTTTGTAACCGTGAGCGATATCGACCGCAATCTCGATCCGCTGACCGGCCTCTTTATTACGCAGGCGTTTATGGGCCTCATTCGCGAGGCCGATAGGCAGCCCGACGGCAGCCTGCCCGTGCCCGTGCGCTTTATGCTCGATGACTTCGCAAATCTGCAGATCCCCCAGATCGACAACGTGCTCTCGATTATCCGAAGCCGCAACATCTGGGCAACGCTGCTGCTGCAGTCGACCAACCAGCTCGATGCGCTCTATGGCGAGGCACGCGCACGCTCCATCATGGGCAACTGCGACACGCATCTGGTGCTGGCGTTCCAGGATCCCGAGAGTGCCCGGGTGTTTTCCGACCGCGCCGACGCGCTGCCCAGCACGCTCATGGCGACGCCGATCGATCGCTCGTGGCTCTTTGTACGCGGTCGCACTCCCGAACAGGTCGAGCGCTTTAGGCTCGAAGACCATCCGCTCTACGGGGAGCTGCCCGAGGCGCAGCGAGGCCATGCGGAGGCCGAGATCTAGGCGCAGGGTTCTCGCAGCGCGCGGCGCCCCGGCGATGTTCCACAAAGGCCGTGCGCCCCGGGACCACGGCAAAGCAAAGGGGCCCGCATCCGATAGGATACGGGCCCCTGACTATAAGGCGCGATGCGTTAACAGCAGCGACTACTTGCGGTGAGCGCGGTAGAACTCGATAAGCGCCTGGGTCGAAGCGTCCTGCTCGGCCTTGGCGGCGTCATCGTGGAAGGCCGGGGTGATCTGCTTGGCAAGCTGCTTGCCCAGCTCAACGCCCCACTGGTCGTAGGAGTCAATGCCCC
>CAJMPE010000235.1 GCA_905215275.1 uncultured bacterium
ATATAGGCACACAAGGTCAAAGGCGGCACCATGATCCTCCTGGTCGACAAGATCGAAAAAAGCTTCGGCGCGCGCGTCCTTTTTAGCGGCGCGTCCTTCCAGATCAACCCCGGCGAGCGCTTCGCGCTCGTGGGACCCAACGGCGCCGGCAAAACCACCATGCTCAAAATCATCATGGGCATCGACAGCCCCGACTCCGGCCAGGTCCAGTACGCCAAGGACTGCCAGGTGGGCTACCTAGAGCAGGAAACCAACCTGGAGCACAAGGACACCACTATCCTTGCCGAGGTCATGGCCGCCGCCAAGGAAATCCGCCGCATGGGCGAGCGCGCCAACGAGCTGCAGGCCCAGATTACCGAGCTCTCCGAGCAGGGCAAGGACGTCGAGGCACTCCTTAACGAGTACGGCAAGGTCCAGGACCGCTTTGAGCATCTGGGCGGCTACGAGCTCGAGAGCAACGCGCGCAAAATCCTGTCCGGCCTGGGCTTTAAGGTCACCGACTTTGAGCGCCCGTGCTCCGAGTTCTCGGGCGGCTGGCAGATGCGTATCGCGCTCGCCAAGCTCTTCCTGCGCCATCCCGACCTGCTGCTTCTGGACGAGCCCACCAACCACCTGGACCTCGAAAGCGTCCAGTGGCTGCGCGGCTTTATTGCGAACTACGACGGCGCCGTCCTCATCGTCAGCCACGACCGCGCCTTCATGGACGCCTGCGTCGACCACGTCGCCGCCCTCGAAAACCGCCGCGTAACCACCTATACCGGCAACTACAGCAGCTACCTCAAGCAGCGCGAGGACAACCTGGAGCAGATGCGCGCCAAGCGTGCTGCCCAGGAGCGCGATATCGCCCACATGCAGGTCTTCGTCGACAAGTTCCGCTACAAGCCCACCAAGGCAGCCCAGGCCCAGGAGCGCATCCGTAAGATCGAGCAGATAAAAAAGGAGCTCGTCATCCTGCCCGAGGGCCACAAGCACATCGACTTTAAGTTCCCCGACCCGCCGCGTTCCGGCGACATGGTCGTGGGCCTGGAGGGCGTATCCAAGTCCTACGGCAACAAGCACATCTACAGCGACATCGACCTCAAGCTCTACCGCGGCGAGCATGTGGCGCTCGTCGGCCCCAACGGCGCCGGCAAGTCCACCCTCATGAAGATCATCGCCGGCCTGGAGCCGCCTACCACCGGCACCCGCGACCTGGGCACCAACGTGGGTGTGGCCTACTATGCCCAGCACGCGCTCGAAGGCATGACCGAGTCCAACACCGTCCTGCAAGAGATCGACACCGTCACGCCCAAGTGGACCGTTCCGCAGCAGCGTAGCCTGCTGGGCGCCTTCCTGTTTAGCGACAACGACGCAATCGAAAAGCAGGTACGCGTTCTCTCCGGCGGCGAAAAGGCCCGTCTGGCCCTGGCCAAGATGCTCGTGGCCCCCGAGGCGCTCCTGTGCCTGGACGAGCCCACCAACCACCTGGACATCGACTCGGTGGACATGCTCGAGAACGCCCTGCAAAACTTCCCCGGTACCATTGTGCTGATCAGCCACGACGAGCACCTGGTGCGCGCCTTTAACGGAGGCGAGGACTTCCACGCCGAGACGGCGGCGCGCGTGTTTGGCGTGCCGGTGTCCGAGGTGACTCCCGACCTACGCAGCCGCGCCAAGGCCGTGAACTTTGGCATCGTGTACGGCCAGCAGGCCTACGGTCTGTCGCAGTCGCTGCATATCTCGATGGCCGAGGCGCGCGACATGATCGACCGCTACTATGAGGCCTACCCGGGCGTGCGCACGTTCCTCGACAATGTGGTGGCGCGCGCCAAGCAGACGGGCTATGCCGAGACCATGTATGGCCGCCGTCGCCATATTCCCGAGCTCAAGGCCAAAAACCCACAGCTCCGCGGCTTTGGTGAGCGTACGGCCATGAACCATCCCATGCAGGGCACCGCGGCCGACATCATCAAGATCGCCATGGCCCGCGTAAGCCGCCGCTTGGAAGAAGAGGGCTTTGCCGCCCACATGATTCTGCAGGTACACGACGAACTGGACTTTGAGTGCCCCGTCGACGAAGTCGAGCGCCTGACCGCCATGGTCCGCGACGTCATGGAGCACGTAGTAGACCTCCGCGTACCGTTGATCGCCGAAGCCAGCACCGGCATAACCTGGGCCGACGCGAAATAGGGAAGCGCCCACAATTCCAAAGTAACCAAAAGCAGAAGGGGGCTCCTTGCCAACAAGGAGCCCCCTTCATTCCAAATATTCAGCCAAGTATCTAGACGCCAAGACGTCATCTTGGCGGCAAGCAAGTAAACCTAGGGCCTGGCCGGGCGGCACGGGATAACTTTTCGTAGATTCCGCACGCAAAGAAAGCCACTTAATG
>CAJMPE010000236.1 GCA_905215275.1 uncultured bacterium
GACGTTCCGGAGAGAAGCCCCCGTCCCGCCCCCGGATTCCCGGTGGGAGTTCTAGACCTTGTCGGCCTTAGTACATACCGCCGCCCTGCTGACCAGCGGTGGCAGCAGCGATAGCGTCCTCAAGCTGAGTGTTCTTGGGCACATCGGAGACGGTAGCCTCGGTGATGAGGATCAGGCTGGCGACAGAAGCAGCGTTCTGCAGGGTGACGCGGCTGACCTTGACGGGGTCGAGGACGCCCATCTCGATCATGTCGCCCCACTCGCCGTTGGCAGAGTTGAGACCCTGGCCAGCAGGCAGCTCGGCAACCTTGTCGACCACGACAGCGCCCTCAAAGCCAGCGTTCTTGGCGATGGTAGCGACCGGAGCGGTCAGAGCCTTCTTGACGATATCGACGCCGATCTTCTCCTCGGGGTCGTCGATCTCGACAGCGTCGAGCGCAGGAGCAGCGTCCATGAAGGCGACGCCGCCGCCAGCGACGATGCCCTCCTCGACAGCAGCGCGGGTGGCCTGCAGGGCGTCCTCGACGCGATGCTTGATTTCCTTGAGCTCGGACTCGGTAGCAGCGCCAACCTTGATGACGGCAACGCCACCGGAGAGCTTGGCCAGGCGCTCCTGGAGCTTCTCGCGGTCGAAGTCAGAGGTGGTGTTCTCCATCTCGCCCTTGATCTGAGCGATACGGGCGTCGATGGCCTCCTTGGAGCCAGCACCGCCGACGACGACGGTGTTGTCCTTGGAGATGGTGACGGACTTAGCGGTACCGAGCATATCGGCGGTAATGTCAGCGACCTTCACGCCCAGCTCGTCCAAAGCGGCCTGGCCACCGGTGAGGACGGCGATGTCCTCGAGGATGCGCTTGCGGCGATCGCCGTAGCCCGGAGCCTTGACGGCGCAGACGTTGAGGGCGCCACGGATCTTGTTGAGGACCAGGGTCGGCAGAGCCTCGCCGTCGATGTCCTCAGCGATGATGAGCAGGCCACGGCCGGCGCGCTGGACAGCCTCGAGAACAGGCATGATGTCCTGGACGCTGGAGATCTTCTGGTCGGTGATGAGGATGTACGGATCCTTCATCACGGCCTCCATGCGGTCGTTGTCCGTGACGAAGTAAGCGGAGACATAGCCCTTGTCGAACTGCATGCCCTCGACAGTGTCGATGGTAATGTCGAACGTCTGGGAATCCTCGACGGTGATGACGCCGTCCTTACCCACGACCTCCATGGCCTCGGCGATCTTCTCGCCAACCTCGGGGTCACCAGCGGAGATGGTGCCGACGGAAGCGATCTGCTCCTTGGTCTCGACCGGCTTGGCCTGCTTCTTCATCTCGGCGACGGCGGCGTTGACGGCCTTGTCGATGCCGCGACGGATGGCCAGCGGGTTGGCGCCAGCGGCGACGTTGCGCAGACCGTCGTTGACGATAGCCTGAGCGAGCAGGGTTGCGGTGGTGGTGCCGTCACCCACGGTGTCGTTGGTCTTGGTGGCGACCTCCTTCACCAGCTGAGCGCCCATGTTCTCGATGTTGTCCTCGAGCTCGATCTCCTTAGCGACGGAAACGCCGTCGTTGGTGATGGTCGGGGCACCGAACGTGCGCTGCAGAGCGACGTAACGGCCCTTGGGGCCCATGGTGACGGTAACGGCGTCGGCCAGAGTGTTGACGCCCTTGGCGAGCTTGGCGCGGGCATCGGTGTTGAACGTAATGTTCTTTGCCATGGTAGGTAATCCTCCAAAAGAAATGTGACTCGCGTCGCCG
Source organism: uncultured bacterium (assembly GCA_905215275.1). Taxonomy (GTDB): domain Bacteria; phylum Actinomycetota; class Coriobacteriia; order Coriobacteriales; family Coriobacteriaceae; genus Collinsella. The sequence continues at coordinate 1,746 of CAJMPE010000236.1, forward strand.
CTTCCGAGTCCTATGCGGCGGACGCGTTCAAAGACGAATCAGAGATTCTGACGAGACTAGGCCTCGACGACGGCGTAGATGTCGTCGGCGCGCATCAGCAGATACTTCTCGCCGTCGACCTTGACCTCGTTGCCACCGAACTTACCGTAGATGACAACGTCGCCGACCTGAACGTCCATGGGGATACGCTCGCCCTTGTCGTTGACCTTACCGGCGCCAACGGCAACGATGGTGCCGCGCTGCGGCTTCTCCTGAGCGTTGCTGGCGATGTACAGACCAGAAGCGGTCTTCTGCTCGGCCTCGTCGGGCTTGACCAGGACGCGATCTGCAAGCGGCTTCAAAGACGACATGCTTGTTTCCTCCTTTTTGGGCCGCGCGGTTGAGCCGTGCGGGTTAACCCTTTTTGTTTGCGTACGCGTTGAATGGTACCCACGAATGGCGGGTTATACAACACGGAGTCAAAAAATCTTATTTTTTGGCACTTAGATTTTCTGAATGCCGGGGGATAACTTAGCAGTGGCTCCCATGTGGCGCCGGAGGGGCGGGGCATAAGGTTTCCTGCTCGGGCAGTCCTGCTCGCACGAAGGCCACATTAAGTGG
>CAJMPE010000237.1 GCA_905215275.1 uncultured bacterium
TGCCGCGTGCTGCGCCCCAACAGCCGCATCATCAACATCTGCGACATGCCGATCGCGATCATCGACGTGGTTTGCGCCGCGCTCGATATCGACAAGAAGGATGTCGAGTACGATTACTTTGGCCTCAACCACTTTGGTTGGTTCACCTCGATCCGCCACAAGGGCGAGGAGGTGCTCCCGCAGCTGCGCGAGTACATCAAGGAGCACCAGATTCTGCTGCCCGACTCCTACCTCAAGGGCATGGGCTCGCTCATGGCAAAGAAGCCCGAGGAGGCCACTGACGAGCACCCCGAGCAGAATCGCCACACCAAGGGCAGCTGGTACTACGTCTGGAAGGGCGAGTACGAGATTATGGAGTGCTTCCCGGAGTACCTGCCCAACACGTATCTGAACTACTACCTGCAGCAGAAGGAGTTCGTCGAGCATTCCAACCCCGAGCGCACCCGTGCAAATGAGGTTGAGGAGACGCGCGAGAAGAACCTCTTCGACGGCATCGACCACTACGAGAAGACGGGCGAGATCGACGAGAGCACGTTCTATGCGGGCAGCCACGGCGACTGGATTGCCGATCTGGCTATCGCTCTGAAGAACGACACCAAGCAGCGCTTCCTGGTCATTTGCGAGAACAAGGGCGCCATCCCCAACATGCCCTACGACGCTATGGTCGAGCTGCCTGCCTACATTGGCAAGAACGGCCCCGAGGTCATCAGCCGCGACAACATTCCGCTGTTCCAGCAGGGCCTCATGATGCAGCAGCTGAACTCCGAGAAGCTCATTGTCGAGGCTACGATCGAGGGTTCGTACGAGAAGGCGCTCAAGGCCTTTACGCTCAACAAGACCGTGCCGTCGATGAAGGTCGCCAAGGAGGTTCTCGACGACATGATCGAGGCCAACAAGGGTTACTGGCCCGAGCTTAAGTAAAAGCAACAGGGTCGCTGGCCGCATACCATGATCAATGCCCCGTCCACGTGATTGCGTGGGCGGGGCATTGTCGTTTGGTAACGCGTTTTATCAAATATGGCATTTATCTGCGGTAATGTTCTATTTCACCGCTGAGGGTGACATTTTATACCGCCTGCCGAACCGTATGGAGACCTCACAACTTTTTAGGTCAGTGTTGTGCGTGTAGCAATTTCGCCCGGCCTCGCCTCCGGGCTGCCATGTGAGAGGGGATCTTATGGCTCGACTGCACGTAATGGAACGCAGCCACGCTCAGGCCGTCATGGACGACCTACATGATGCGCTTGGGCGCCGTCTGGCGGTGAGTTCGCTCGCCCCGTGCCCCGTTGAGTTTACGGCGGCGCTCGTCAACCTGTGCTCCACCCAGAGCTGCGGCAAGTGCACGCCCTGCCGTGTGGGCCTGAGCGCGCTGAGCGACCTGCTCGCCGATGTGCTCGAGGGCCGCGCCGATGAGTCCACGCTCAACCTGATTGAGCGCACGGCCCGCACCATCTACCTTTCGAGCGACTGCGCCATCGGTTACGAGGCCGGTGCCATGGCGCTTACGGCTATCCGCGGTTTTCGCGACGATTTTGAGCACCACATCCGCGAGCACTCCTGTGGCTTTGACCGCGAGGCCCGCGTCCCGTGCGTCTCGGGTTGCCCGGCGCACGTCGACATCCCCGGTTACATTTCGTTGGTCGAGGCCGGCCGCTATGCCGATGCCGTCAAGGTCATCCGCAAGAACAACCCGCTGCCGCTCGTCTGCGGTTTGGTGTGCGAGCATCCCTGCGAGATGCACTGCCGCCGTGGCATGGTCGATGATCCCATGAACATTCTCGCCCTCAAGCGTTTTGCCGTTGAGCACAGTGACCTCAACGACCACAAGCCGCATGTAGTGGACAACACCGGCAAGCGCATCGCCGTGATCGGCGGCGGCCCGGCCGGCCTTTCCTGTGCCTACTACCTGGCCGTGATGGGCCACAAGGTGACCATTTTTGAGCAGCGCCACCACTTGGGCGGCATGCTGCGCTACGGCATCCCCAGCTATCGTCTGCCGCGCGAGCGCCTGCAGGCCGAGATCGATTGGATCTTGAGCGCCGGCATCGACGTTGAGCTCGATCACTCCGTCAACGGCGAGGAGCTTGTCCGCCTGCGCGACGAGTTCGATGCCGTCTATCTGGCCATCGGTGCCCATAGCGACAAGAAGCTCGGCCTTCCGGGCGAAGAGGCGCCCGGCGTGGAGTCGGCCGTCAAGATGCTGCGTGCCATTGGAGACGACGAACTGCCCGATCTGAGCGGCCAGCGCGTGTGCGTCATCGGCGGCGGCAACGTGGCCATGGACGTGACCCGCAGCTCTATCCGCCTGG
>CAJMPE010000238.1 GCA_905215275.1 uncultured bacterium
TGGTTGATATACCTGCCACGGGTGCCCACGAGCGCGTAGATGTGCTTGTGGTTGCAGCCGCCGCACGTCAGGTTTCTGATGGTCTCGGCAAAACGGTAGAACGCACTGTCCCAGCCATGCTCGTGAACGCAATCGCAAACCTGAGAGGAGCTCGCCATAAGGCCCCCTTTCCTAACTCCCCGGCACCCCAAACTTTAGGGGCCACCGCATTCCCGCGCTGTTGCGCAACACCTCGGGAACAGTCCAGTAACTCAACATCGCCGCCGGTGCGGACGGCATTACAGCAACGTGACGGGCGTCACCACATCCATCACGTGCCGATCGCCAATAAAGTCGCCCTTAAGCTGCACGTGGTGGCGAGCCAGGTCGTCAAACACGCGGACCATCTGAGCCGCCTTTGGACGAGCATCGGGGTCGCTGGCCAGGCACGCCGCGATGGCGGCGCGCACGTCTGTCGGCAGGCCCTCGTCCACCGCAATGGCTTCGGCGCCCGTGTCTCGGCAAGCCCCGAGGAAATCCCGCCACGCGCTGCCGGAGCCACCGACGTCGGGTGCACCCGGCAGGTACGGCAGGCTGCCGCAGAGCGCCTCGTGGGCAAGGACGCCCAGCGAGAACACATCGGACGCGGGCAGGGCGTAGCGCGCCCCATCGGCCTCCCCCAGCAGCAGCTCGGGTGCCAGATAGCCCGGCGTTCCATGCGGGCGGGCGCGATACGCCCCCTCCTCGGCAAAAAACGAAAAGTCCAGATCGATGAGGGCAGCCCGGGGAATATCCCCCAAAAGGTCGGGCGCCAGATCAAAGGGATCGCTCTCGAACACGATGTTGGAGGGCTTAAGGTCCTGATGGACAAACGTCCCACCAAAGGCGGCCTGTGCCTGGGCAAGTGCCTTAAAGCACGAGGACACGAGCAAAAGCGACTGCGCAAACGAGAGGGTGCGCACGCCCGTGGCGCAGGTGCGCACCACGTCGGCAAACGACACGCCCGGAACCATGACGGTCACCACGGCCAACACGACGTCATCCCCGGGCAGGGCGACGAGCTCGTGGAAGAGCACGCGCGCCAAGCCATGCGAGGAGGGCGTGAGGGTACCGCCGGCATCGGCCTGCGTGTCCGAGACACGACGGAAGAAGTCGCCCTGGCGACGCAGGTGATCGATGTCGCCGCGGATGAGCTTGAGCGAGCACGAGGTGCCACGCAACCCGTCAGCCGTGCAGGAACCGACAAAGACCTGCGTGCCGCCCGCCGCGCTCGAGACGAGCTTGAGCCCGTCGACGCCGGCGAGTTTGGCAACCATGTCGACCTTGGCGTCGATCGGGGCCGCCGCGACGTTCTTCTTATCGGTCGTCTGATCCATCTTGGTAAGCACCTGCCTTTCTTTGCTACCAATACCATGAGGGCAAAAATCAAAAAGTTGTTGCGCAACATTGCCTCTCATCGTAAATTTTTTTGTTTTTCCTGCTGAGCGAGGGTAAAGACGAAAAAGAAAAGCGGCCGGGGATGCTGTCCTCGGCCGCCATGGGTCACGAATCGGTCGTATTGAGCGCCGGTTTTCTAGTGAGCCGACGGAGCGGTCTGCTCGCGCAGTACAAAGGTGAGCACGGCGGCGGCAATGGCAAACAGCGCCGTAAAGATGGGAGTGGTCGCCGCAGAGCCAATAGCGCTCATCATGTTGGCGTACAGCAGCTCAAAGGCCAGCACCGAGAGCACCATGAGACCACAGCCAGCGGGAAGCACGACCTTGAGGCCCTGGGTGAGGTAGAGCACGATACCGGCGATCGAGGCGAGCATGCCGAGGGCCCAAAAGGCGGTAACGGCCATCGAGATAAAGGAGACGCCGCCGGAGGAAACCTTGCCGTAGTTGGGATTTGTGATGCTCACAGCACGACCGTGGCCCGAGTCGGAATAGTCATCGTAGTAGGAGCTGCTCAACGAGCTGGCAAGATCGGAGGCCGAGTCGTACATGCTCTGGTAGGTAACGGCGACCTCGCCGGCCTTGCCCAGGCTCCAGACGTTATAGTTCTCGTCAAAGCCCAGGCTCGACGAATAGTCGGTGTTCTGGCCGGCAAGTTGGCTTAGGAAATTGGCGCCCTGGCTCGCGTAGCTCGATGCCTGCACCACCGTGGGCGAGATGCTGAACCACGGCATAAAGGAGAGAACGATCGCGACCACCGCAAGAGCGCAAGGGATGATGCGGGCGATGGACAGGGCCGGATGCACGGCAGAGGCGGGGGCAGCCGCATGCATGGC
>CAJMPE010000239.1 GCA_905215275.1 uncultured bacterium
ATGTTGGAAGCGGCGCTCCATTCGGAGAACAATGTACCGCTGCGCAGTCCCGGCACAGCCAGAAGCGCAGCCGCAAGCACGCCTGCCGCAAGCTCAGCGAACTCGCGCGCCTGCGGCCGGGTGTCGAACCCTATATATACTGTTTTGCCGGGATTGGTCTTTTGCCACAACTCGCCGACGGCATCGGCAATGCGGGCAACGTTGTCGGCGGTAAAGTCGTCGTCGACGCGGGCGCGCCAACCGTCAGTTCCAAAATGAATTATCGCGCACACGCGCAGACACCTCACAGTGTTTGGATCATGGTACGCATGAGGTATACCCTCAGCGCTCGCCCAGCAACCTGCCAAAACCGGCATTCACCATTTGGGCAAATGCTAGCGACGATGTGCAGGCAATAAAAAAACCGCCCCGTATGGAGCGGTTTTGACCTTTATATATCGAGCGCCTCGGCCATCGCCGCCGTGGTGATCGCCGTGGTTCCACAGCAACTGCCCACCATTGCGGCACCGGCATGCCTCCATTCGATGCAAGCACGCGCGAAGGCTTCGGGGTTCTCGCGCCACACAGGACCATCCTGTGTTTGGACCGGATCACCCACGTTGGGGCGTACCGTGACGGGCGTAGTCGCCGATGCAACCATCCTGGGCACCGCCACGTTCGCGGCCGCAAGTGAACAGCAGTTAACGCCAACCGAGTTTGCGCCGTGCTTTTCGGCGTACAAAACAGCAGCCTCGATGTTGAGGCCATCGCCTAGCAGGTCGCCTTTATCGTCAACGACAAAACTTACCAAAACAGGCATGCCGTCGGCGGCATCCTGGGCGCCGGCAAGCATGGGCTGCAAATTACGGATAGACGTCACCGTCTCGATCAGCAGACCGTCAACACCAGCATTGAGCAGGGCGTATGCCTGCTCTCGCGAAATGCCTCGGATTTCTCGATACTCGGCAGAGTCTTCGGCAAACCACTCAATGCCGATCGGGCCCATCGAGCCCAGCAGCAGCTGAGGGTGCGCCTGGCGCGCATCGTCGACGGCAGCGCGATTGACCTCAGCCACGGACGGCGTAATCTGATCTTGCTTGAGGGCATAGCTTGATGCCTGAAAGGTATTGGTAATGAGCACCTGCGCACCGGCGGCGACATACAGGCGATGGATACGAGAAACAGTCTGCGGCTCGGCAAGGTTCCAAAACGCCGGTGGGATGTCGGCGGCATCGTATTCACTCATCAGCACGCTGCCCATGGGGCCCTGCGTCAACAGAGTCTCGCTCGACATGCGGCGCATAAGTTCCTCGCCGCCGGGGCGGTTGTAATAACTCGTATCCATATATAAGTTTCGCTATTCCTCGACGCTGATTCCCTGTTTTTCGAGATAAGCGAGCCAGCGGCTCATCGTGTCCTCGGAAAGCGCATGTTCCATCATGCACGCCTCGGAATCGGCCCGCTCAAAATCGACGCCGAGCTCCTGGACCAAAAACGTGCGAATAAGGCGATGACGGTACCAGATAGCCGTGCCGACCTCGCGACCACGGTCGGTCAGGATGACCTTGCCGTAATGCGATTGCTCGACAAGCTCGGACGCCTTAAGCGCCGAAACTGCCTTATTGACCGATGCCTTGGAGACACCAAGACGCTGCGCGATGTCGACCGATCGCACGCCATTGGTCTCCCCTTCTTCGCTTTCGATGCGAACCATGCACTCCAAGTAGTCTTCGTTCGCCACCGTTAGATGCAGCTCGCGCGAGCTATTTGTCGTATCCATGACCTTCCGTCCCTTCTGCTTTCAAAGGCTGATTCTACCCCATCCAAGTGTCGCGGTATGCCGTGGCATACCGTGCTAGAGTTCTTGTTGCACACGACGACCAAGATTGGAGCGGTCTTTATGGAAAACAACGCCACGAACCCCGACGTCCTTGAGCGCTTTTTGCGCTACGTCCAAATCAACACGCAATCCGAGGATGCAAACTGCGACCAGGTGCCTTCGAGCACCGTTCAGTTTGACCTTGCCAACATCCTGGCCAAGGAGCTGCGCGAGCTCGGCGCGACCGATGCCCATGTGACCGAGCATGCTTACGTGTGCGCGCATATTCCTGCGAGCGCGGGCGCGGAGAACAAGCCCGCCCTGGGCCTGATAGCACACCTCGACACCACCGAGGTTGCGCCGGGCGCCGGTGTGAAGCCGCACATTGTTCACTACGAAGGCGGCGACCTGGTCAAGTTCAGAGACGCGCTGCCTCAGATCAGCCGTA
>CAJMPE010000240.1 GCA_905215275.1 uncultured bacterium
CCATGGCATAGGCAATATCTCCGCCAATGGAGTCCTTGATAAACATATCCTCCGGATTCTGGTAAACCATCGAGATTTGCCGCGACACGCACCTGCGCCGTCGCGTCGCCATTAAGCGCATCCCCCTTATCAACGGCGCCGGCATGCCCGCCAGCGACATCATGGATGTCCTGCGCGAGGCGCACACTGCCGCCATGCTTCAACATCCCAATATCGTGCAGGTTATCGACTTTACGCACGATACCGCCTATGCCTACCTCGTCATGGAATATGTCGACGGCATGTCGCTCGCCGACTTTTTGCATCGCGTGGACGGCCATTCGCTCACCTTTGACGAGGCCGCGGCAATTGCCGACGCGCTGGGCCAGGCGCTCACCTTCGCCCATAGCAACGGCGTGCTCCACCTGGATATTAAGCCCGCCAACGTGCTCATCGACCACTCGGGCAACGTAAAGCTCACCGACTTTGGCATGGCGCGACTGTCGTCTGCCGGCGGCTTTGGCGGCTCGCGCGGCGGCACCATCGGCTACATGCCACCCGAGCAGCTCGATATCGAGACCGGCACAGTCGACGAGCGCGCCGATGTCTTTGCCCTCGCCTGCGTGATCTACGAGGGCCTGTGCGGCAGCGCCCCCTTTATGGCCGCCACGCCCGGCGACTCGCTCGGCCGTATCATCGGCGGTGCCACCTACCCCAGCGAGCTCATCCCGCACTTTCCCCCGGGAGCCGAGGCTGCGCTCATGAGCGCCCTCTCCCCCATGCCGCAAGACCGCCCCAACAGCATCGAGGCATTTTGCGACCAGCTGCTCGCCGGCTTGGGCAGCGTGCGCGAGGGCCGTCGCAGCCTGGAGCAGATGGTGGGCGAGCTGTCGGATGACGAGCGCGCGGCAGACGATATCGAATCGTTACCCTATGAGGACGACACCATCGAGGTCGACCCCGCACTCGGCTGGGCCGGCACGCGCTGGAGCCACGCGCGCGATTACACCATGCGCGCCATCTCGGCGCTAACGTGCGGTGCCTTTAGCTTTTTGATCATGCAGACGGCTGGCGTCGCGGCGCTTCCCGGACTTATTGCCGCGGCCATCGCAATTGGGGCGGCCGCCGGCCTGGCCCCGCAGATTGGCTCGGCCATCTCGGCCGTGGGCTTTTTGGTACTTATGGCCAACGCCACCATGCAGACGCAGGGCATCCTGTCGATGCTACCCGTCGCGGTGCTCTTTGCCGCCACCATGTCCGGTTGGTGGATCGCCTGGGGACGCACCGAGGCGGCCGCGAGCGCGGCGCTCACCTGCGCGGTAGCACTTGGCTGTCTAACGGGTGACGTCCTCCTTGCCGCCGGGGTCGCCGCCGGCATCGCGGCCTTTTGGCTCGGCCCGGCAAGCGCCGCGGCCGCTACGGGGATGGGCGCGCTTTTTGGCCGCCTGGCTACGGGTGCGCTTTCCGCCGGAGGCGTGCTGGGGCTCGGCAATGTTGCCGCGGCGCTGGGAGACATGCTCTTCTGGGCTGCCGTTGTGCTTGTCGCGGCGACAGCTGCACTGACATCTCTGCTGCTCAACGCCCATGCCAGGCGTGCCGAGCAGGGCTCGAACCTGGCTGCAATCGCTGCCATCGCCGGCTGCGGAATAGGCACCGCGGCGTCGCTCTGTCTTGCACACCATATGGAAATTGCCAGCCTTGCGGCCGCGGTCGTCGTCAAGGCGGCGGTTGCGGGAACCCTATCCTCTATAATCGTTGGGATATGCCTATATTTGCTCGGATACCAAAGAACCTATACGGAGAGTGATCTTTCGTGAACTTCCTGAACATCTTCGAGGACCACGTGGCCGGCATCTTCGGTGCCACCCGTGCCCCGTTCTCCTTTAAGAAGCTTGCCAAGCAGGCCGCTCGCGACATGGAGGATCAGACTCTGGTGATCAACGGCGTCAACACCGCGCCGGCACTCTATACCATCCTGATCGCCGCCGACGACGATCCCATGCTCGCTCCGTTCTACCCCGAGCTTTCGCGCGAAGTCCGCGAGTTTGTGAAGGCACAGGCCGAAAAGCGCCGCTATGTGTTTGTCGGCGAACCCCTCGTTCGCTTTATGATCGACCCGCAGCTGCGTGCCGGTAAGTTCTCGGTCTTTGCCGAGAACGTCGATGCCCCCACGCTCGGTCGCCTGTATGAGGAAGAGCGCGCCTACCAAAACGGCCTAGGCCAGAACAGCTCGGCCACAAGCCGTGCCGCCAGTGC
>CAJMPE010000241.1 GCA_905215275.1 uncultured bacterium
GTTGAAAGGCAGATTGCCGCTCTGGCGGGCTTGCAGCGTCGAGCCGTTGCGCGGTTTGGAAAACCGCGCAACTAGAGCTACATGACCATAACGTAGCGCGATCCCACGTAGTACTGCTTACCCATCAGGACCGGCTCGCCATTGGGGCCCGTGAAGCCGGCACGCAGGTTGAGCAGCGGATCGTGCGGAGCAATGCCCAGCTCGGCCGCCTGCTCGGTATTGGCACGAACGGCCTCGACCGTGCGGTAGCCAACCGAGACAATTGGCGTTCCGCCAACACGCTCGACCTCGGCAAAAATCGACTTGTCCTCAAGATCGGCCGTCAACAGCTCACGGTAGGCGTCAAACGGCACAAAGATGTTCTCCTCAAAGATGGGCTCGCCGTCGGCTGTACGCACGCGCTTAATATGCAGCAGCAGCGCGTCCTTTTGCAGGCCAAAGAACTCCATCTCGTTTTGACGTGCCGGCACAATCTGGCGATCGACCACATGCGCGCCCGCCTTCATGCCATTATCGGCACACAGCGCGGTAAACGTCTGCAGCGTCGAAGCGTGGAACTGGCGGTTGATGTGCGGCGTGGAGACAAAGGTGCCACGGCCCTGCTGCTTAACCAGGTAGCCATCGGAGCACAGCTCCTCGACGGCGCGGCGCACCGTAATGCGGCTCACGTCGTACTGCTCGGCTAGCTCAAGCTCGGACGGAATACGCTCCTTGGGTGCATAAACACCTTTCTCGATCGCATCCTTGATTTCGTCGTAAATCTGCTGGTAAAGCGGTGCATTTTTGGGCGCAGGCATATCTAATCACTCTTATCGAAATATTGAAATAACTAATACGTATATAACGTCTAGTTTCATGTTACCTCATATTGATAAAACGATACACCCTCCCTACCAAAAAGCGACAGCTTCATTTTGGCAGGTTTTATCTGGGCAAACGAAAGTCCCTCGAAAGCAACGGGGCTTTCGTGGGGCTCATACGGAAGGGTTGCGCCGGGCCGGTAAAATGCCAAAACCCTACTTGCCGTCGTCCTGCTGCAGGCTGTCCTGCTCACTAAGGCGCGCCTGCCTGCTGGCCATGCGCGCGGGCTTGTCGGGATCGGGCACGGCCGTGGGCATGGGCTCGTCGACATGACCGCCCCACCAGCCGCCCACAAAGTTGAGCGTGTGGAACACATTGATCACGGCGCTGGGATCAATGTCGCACACCAGCTTGATAATGTCCTGGCTCTCGTAGGTCGAGACAACGGCGTGCAGCAGGTACATCTTTTCGCGGCTGTATCCGCCAATGACCTCGGCACAGCTAATGCCATGCTGAAAATGGTCAACATAGGCGGTCATGACCTCGTCCGCCTTGCGCGTCGTGATCTGCAGCGTCACGCGGTCGTAGCGACGATAGAAGCTGTCGATGGTCTTGGTCGAAATAAACTGGAACACGATGGAGTACGCCGCCTTGTCCCAGCCAAACATAAAACCAAAGATCGCCAAGATAAAGCAGTTGAAACCAAAGATGACGCCCCAGATGGTCTTGCCCGTGTGGTTGGAGACCCACAGCGCGATAAAGTCGGTGCCGCCGGTGGATGCGCCGGACTTAAGCGCGATGGCAGCGCCCAGACCCGAGACCACGCCGCCAAAAATGATGAGCATGATCTTGTCGCCCAAAAACGGGGCAAAGTGAAAGATGTTGAGGAACAGCGACGAGAGCACGACCTGCATCATCGAGAAGATGACGAAGCGCTTGCTAATGCCGCTCCAGCATAGGAGCGCCACGGGGATGTTGAGCGCGAGCATACCGAGCGAGATGTCGATGTGAACGCCGCCGAGCGAGGTAACGCGATCAAGCAGGACCGCGACACCGGTGAGACCGCTCGGAAGCAGGTCGGCGGGCTGAATGAACGCCTGGATCAGAAATGTCTGGAGAACGGCGGAAATTGTGACCGCCACGGCAGTAATGGCGCGGCGGACGATGGTAAGGCGGCCGAGCATGAGCACGCGGTCCGTGAGCTGATCGATGGCGTTCGCCACGTAGGCTCCTTTCGAAGGCAGATGTGGTTGTGGGGCATGCCCGCGATTGTAGCATGGACCACCACAAAGGGGACAGGCACCTTCGTGGTGGTTTTGGCGTCGACTGCCTTCAAAAAACGTCGCCCCAATAAAAACCACCACAAAGGTGCCTGTCCCCTTTGTGGTGGTTTGCTGCTAGATGGCAGATAGGATGTCAGTCAGATTA
>CAJMPE010000242.1 GCA_905215275.1 uncultured bacterium
GCATGACCAGAAGGTCAATGCCGCCTCGCTTCACGGCACCTTGCCTCGCCAGCTGACTTCTCGCTGACGTTGGGGGTACCTGTGGGGTTACCGCTGTTGTTGCGAAGCTTTCTGGTTCAGTAAGCTGCTCCGATAACACGTTTGCTTGCTGAGCTTGTGGGCTTCGTTTTGGCGGGACCCAGTATTCTGCAGCTTTTCAATTGACGGCTCGCGTTTCTGTGAGGGGGCGCGGGCCGGTTTTCTATCAGCCCTATTGACTTGGCGGGCTGTCATAAGAAAGGGAAGGCTCCTATGGAGTTTGTTCTTGATAACGGCTCTGTCCGCATTGCGTTGAGCACGGCTGGCGGATCGTTCACTTCTATTGCGGCCAACGGCCGTGAGTACCTGTGGCAGGGTGACCCGGCGGTCTGGTCGGGCCAGGCACCCATTTGTTTCCCGATCTGCGGCGGCCTTCGCGACGGTCACGCAATGACCATGGGCGGCCGCGAGATTAAGCTCGCCCGTCATGGCTTTGCTCGCAAACAGGAGTGGAAGCTCGAGGAGCAGGGCGACAACATGGTCGCGCTGAGCCTAAGCTCTGCCGACCATGCCGAGTTGCTCGAGCAGTACCCGTATCCGTTTAAGATCGTTGCTCGTTACATGATCGATGCGGAAAAGGTGGCTGTGTCGTACGAGGTGACCAATGAGGGCACCGAGGACATGCCGTTCTTTGTGGGCGGTCACCCTGGCTTTAAGTGCCCGCTTGACGAGGGCGAGTCCTATGACGACTACGAGCTCCGTTTTGAGCAGCGCGAGGCCGCCGAGCTCTGTACTGCCGTTCCCTCGACGGGCCTGATTGATGTTGAGCATCGCAGCAAGAACCCGATGGTTGGCCATGACCTGCCGCTGACGCACGAACTCTTTGACTTCGCAGAGACCATCTTTGACGTGCTTGAGAGCCGCGTGGTTACGCTGACCAAGAAAACCGAGGACAAGGGCGTGCGACTGACGTTCCCCGATATGCCGTACCTGATTGTGTGGAGCAAGCCCGAGGGTGACTTTGTGGCCGTGGAACCGTGGGGCGGCCTGTCCACCTGCTCCGACGAGGACGATATCCTGGAGCACAAGCGCGGCTGCCTGGTGGCCAAGCCGGGGGAGACCGTTACTCGCGGCTTTGAGATCGAGATCCTTTAACGAGCTATCGTATGTTTGGGGCCGCGCGTGTCGTGCCCCGGAAACAGGAGTTCAATATGATTCTGACCGTTACCATGAACCCGTCGATTGATACGCGCTATCAGCTCGACAAGTTGATCATCGACGACGTGAACCGCGTGACGCCCGAAAAGACCGCTGGCGGTAAGGGCCTCAACGTGAGCCGCGTGTTGCTGCAGCTGGGCGACGACGTGCTCGCGACCGGTCTGCTCGGCGGCCACATGGGTGCCTATATGGCCGAGCTCATGGATGCTGACGGCGTCAAGAACGAATTTGTGCCCATCGCCGGTGAGACGCGCATTTGCCTGAATATTCTGCACGAGGGTAATCAGACCGAGCTTTTGGAGAGCGGCCCGCAGATCACCCCGGCCGAGCTCGAGGCCTTTACGGCCAAGTTCGCCGAGCTTGCGGCGAAGGCGGACGTTGTGACGCTTTCGGGCTCGCTGCCGCGCGGCGTCGATGCCGGCTACTATGCCGAGCTCGTCAAGATCGCCGAGAAGGCGGGCGCCAAGGTGCTGCTCGACACCTCGGGTGCATCGCTGGAGGCCGCGCTGGAGTCCGACGCTAAGCCCGAGCTCGTAAAGCCCAACCTGACTGAGATAAACGGTCTGCTGGGTACGTCCTTTACGACCGATGATGTCGATGCCCTGCGCGAGGCGCTTGCCGCCGATGGCCGCTTTGCCGGTATTCCCTGGGTTGTCGTTTCGATGGGCGCTGCCGGTTCGGTGGGCTTCCATGAGGGCCGTGCGTTCCGCGCCAAGACGCCCGCGATTGCGGCTGTGAACGCGACGGGTTCCGGCGACTCGACCATCGCCGGCTTTGCGCATGCCATTGCTGCCGGCGCCGACGACGTCACGGTGCTCAAGACCGCCAATACCTGCGGCAAGCTTAACGCCATGGATCCCAAGACCGGCCACCTGGTCATGGACCGCTGGGACGAGATCTACAACAGTGTTGAAGTAACGGAGCTTTAGAGTTACGGCGTCGAGTTACGGCGTTTTACCAAACGCCGTAACCTAC
>CAJMPE010000243.1 GCA_905215275.1 uncultured bacterium
GGGAGAAACGAGCCAAACAGCAAATTCGCGGCAGAAAATGCCACTAGGGGGCCTCGCTGCAGCGTTTTCTTCCCTGGCTGGCGGAAAACGCGACTATGGGGCCTCTCGAAGCATATCGAAGTCGCAGAAAAAGCTCGAAAAGGAGCGGCGAAGCGCGAAAAGCGACAGGAAAGCCGCCAATAGGGCCCCGAACGCCACGCTGAACGGGCTTGTCAAGAAGTCTGTGTAAGTCTTTTCACAGGAACCTCTCTATCCTCGCCCTGATGCCCTCGTCGCACAGCAGCTGGTTGCGCACCCGGGCCCAGCCCGGCTGGTGGCATCCCTCGCCCCACCTCGAATACAGCTCCTTCACCCGCAGGTAGAGCAGCTTCATCACGGCGTCCTCGTCGGGGAAGCACCCCCGCCTGACGACCTTGCGGAAGCTGGCGTTCACGCTCTCGACGGCGTTGGTGGTGTACATGACCCTCCTGACGTCGGGGCCGTAGGAGAACAGCCGCTCGACCTCGGCCATCGAGCGCTCCCACGTCGCCACCGCGCCCGGGCAGCGCGCCCACGCCTCGGAGAAGCCGGCGAACGCCGCCCGGCACGCGGAAAGCGACGGCGCGCCGTAGAAGGCCCGGGCGTCGCGGCAGAACGCCTGCATGTCCTTGGACGGGACGTACTTGCAGGAGTTGCGCACCAGATGCACCAGGCAGCGCTGCGCCACCGCGTCCGGGAATATCGCGCGCAGGCCGTCGGCCAGCCCCGACACGCCGTCCATGCTCACGAACAGCACGTCCTCGACGCCGCGCTGGCGCAGCTCGTCGAACACGCCCATCCAGTGGTGCGCGCCCTCGGTCTCCTGCATCCACAGCCCGAGCACGTCCTTGCGCCCGGCCAGGTCGTAGGCGACTATCGCGTAGACCGCCATGCTGCGCGCGCCGCGCCCGCGCCTCACCGGCACGTAGAGGCAGTCGACGAACATGAACGCGTACACGGGCTCCAGCGGGCGCGAGCGCCACCGCTCGAGCTCCTCCCACACCCTGTCGGTGATGGCCGAGACCGTCTCGGCGCTCATCGAGAAGCCGTATATCTCGCGCACCGTGGCGGCTATGTCGCGCTGCGACATGCCCCGCGCGTACATCGACATCACGCGCGACTCTATGCCGGTCAGGTCGCGCTCGCCCTTGGGCACCACCGCGGGCTCGAAGGTGGCGTCGCGGTCGCGGGGCACGTCGATGGGGACCTCGCCGGCGCTCGTGCGCACCACCTTGCGCGTGTAGCCGTTGCGCCTGTTCGGCCCGTCCTTGGGGCCCTTGTCGTTGTCCGGGTAGCCCAGGTGGGCCTCGAGCTCGGCCTTGAGCATCGTCTCGATCATCGGCCCGAACACCGAGCGCAGGGCCTCCTGCGCCTCCTCGGCGGTCTTCGGCGAGAACTCCTCCATGATGGCGGCCGCCACGCGCTCGGCGGCGGGGTCGCCCTTCTTCCTCCTGGTCACGGTCGTCTCCAATCTGCCGCGGGCCATGCCGCGGCCATCGTAGCATGGCCGGCGCCCTGCGCCGGCGACGATCGCCTCCGGAGACGTTGCCCCTTGAGGGGACTTACACAGACAATCTTACAGACCCACTTTTGTCACATTCCACGACTTCACTTTACGTTGGGCACGCAGGCGATAGGCAAACCCCGCTTCAGAACGACTGTCGCTATGCAGCACGATGCGGCGACGGCGCGTTTGGCCCGAGCTTCGAGCAAAAGCCATGGCGAGGTCGGCCCATCCTTTCTAACTACCCTTCCCTGTCCAAATCAATCGCGGGCGCAAAAGGCATCGTTTTAGCGACGTTTCGCGCTTTTTGCCCAAGACGCTTCAAAAACGCCTATGCTTATCATGTTTGACAAGGGACGATAAGGTCCAACAACAGGAAGCATCTTATGGCACACGATTTCATCTCGCTCGCAATTATTGCGGTTGTCGCATTTGTGGCACCCGTTATCGCACAGGCGATTCCGAAAAAGCCCATTCCCGAAACCGTTCTTCTTCTGGCTTTCGGCGCAATCCTCGGCCCAAACTGCATGAACCATATTTGGCTCACCGAGCCTATTACGCTGCTTTCCGATTTGGGCCTCGCGTTTTTGTTCTTGCTCGCAGGC
>CAJMPE010000244.1 GCA_905215275.1 uncultured bacterium
CCGCAAGCTGCTCTACACCATGTACAAGATGGGCCTGCTCAAGGGCGAGCGCCAGAAGAGCGCCAACATCGTGGGCCAGACCATGAAGCTCAACCCGCACGGCGACGCCGCGATCTACGAGACGATGGTGCGCCTGGCGACGGGCAACGAAGCGCTGCTTGCGCCCTTCGTGGAGTCGAAGGGCAACTTTGGCAAGTACTATTCGGGCGACCTGAGCTACGCCGCCTCGCGTTATACCGAGGCCAAGCTCTCCCCCATCAGCGCCGAGATCTTCAAGGACATCGACAAGGACCCGGTCGACTTCGTCGACAGCTACGACGGCGCCATGAAGGAGCCGCGCCTGCTGCCCACCACATTCCCCAACATCCTCGTCTCGGCCAACAAAGGCATCGGCGTCGCCATGGCGTCCGACATCTGCGGCTTCAACCTCAACG
This sequence comes from uncultured bacterium, assembly GCA_905215275.1. Lineage (GTDB taxonomy): Bacteria > Actinomycetota > Coriobacteriia > Coriobacteriales > Coriobacteriaceae > Collinsella. The sequence continues at coordinate 435 of CAJMPE010000244.1, forward strand.
AAGTATGCACTGCCACAATGCACTACCTGCAGGATCCCGACTGCGACCTGCTCGAGTACATGCCCATGCCCGACTTCTCGACCGGCGGCGAGATCATCTACCGCCGCGAGGAGATGGAAAAGATTATCGAGACCGGCCTTGGCAGCTTCCAGATCCGTTCCCGCTGGCGCTGGATTCCCGAAGAGCGCATCATCGAGGTCTACGAGATTCCCTACACCACCAAGACCGATGTCATCATTGAGCGCATCGTCAAGCTCTCCAAGGAGGGCAAGGTCAAGGAGATCGCCGACATCCGCGACGAAACCGACCTCTCGGGCCTGCGCATCGCCATCGACCTTAAGCGCGGCGTCGACCCCGACAAGCTCATGGCCAAGCTCTATCGCTCGACCCCGCTGCAGGATTCGTTCTCGTGCAACTTCAACGTGCTCGTCGACGGCTATCCTCGTGTTATGGGCGTGCGCCAGATTCTGCACGAGTGGGTCAAGTGGCGTATTGAGTCCACGCGTCGCCGCATTAACTTTGACCTGGGCAAAAAGTCCGAGCGCCTGCACCTGCTGCACGGCCTCGAGGCAATCCTGCTCGACATCGACAAGGCCATCGCCATCATCCGTGGCACCAAGCTCGAAGCCGAGGTCGTGCCCAATCTTATGAAGAGTTTCGACATCGACGAGACCCAGGCCGAGTTTGTTGCCGAGCTCAAGCTTCGCAACATCAACGAGGAGTACATCCTCAACCGCACCAAGGACATCGCCAAGCTTGAGGGCGAGATTGCCGAGCTGGAGGAGATTCTCTCGAGCGAAGACAACATCAAGAAGGTCATCAGCGACGAGTTGGCCGCGGTCAACAAGAAATATGTGATGCCGCGTCGCACGGGCAGGATCGAGCCCCATGAGGTCATCGAGGTGAGCTTGGAACCCGAGGTCGAGGAGTACCCGGTCACCATCATGCTCTCGCGCGATGGCTACCTTAAGAAGATGACGGACCGCGTACTCAAGAAGGCGACCACGCTCAAGTACAAGGACGGCGACAAACCCTTTATCGAGTTCCCGTCCTCCAACACCCACGAGCTGCTGGTCTTTACCAACAAGAGCCAGGTGTACAAGTGCAAGGTTGCGGCGTTTGAGGACACCAAGTCGGCCCAGCTGGGCTCGTACCTGCCGACCGATCTCGAGATGGAACTCGATGAGAGTGTGATCTGGGTCATCGACCCCGAGGACTACAAGGCCGACGTGCTGTTTGTCTTTGAGAACGGTCGTGTGGTGCGCGTCGCACTTGCCGGATACGTTACCAAGACCAACCGCAAGCGCCTTAAGAACGCCATCTACGGCGGCAGCAAACTGCTGTATGCCCAGGTGCTCAAGGAAGATCGCGATATTGCACTGGTCTCGAGCGACTATCGCCTGATGAACTTCAACACGTCGTTGCTCAAGACCAAGACGACCACCAACACGCAGGGCGTCCAGGCCTTTACGACCAAGAAGGGCCGCTCGGTCACCACGGTCGGCACGACCGAGGAGATTCTTGGCGCCGGCGTCTCGGCCGAGAAGTTCACCGCGCAGAGCCTGCCTTCTGCCGGTGCCCTCATGAAAGAAAACGACATGCCGAGTCTGTTTGACTAAAACAACGGTGGCCAAACCGTCATGGGTTTACAAAGCAGCGGGGCCCGGAGCGCAGTAAAT
>CAJMPE010000245.1 GCA_905215275.1 uncultured bacterium
GGCAGCCTCTGCGACCTTGCGGCCGATCGCACCCAAGCCGACGATGCCGAGCGTTTTGCCCATGATTTCATGACCTGCAAATTGTGACTTGCCCTTTTCTACAGTCTTGCTGACATCCGCAGTCAGACCTTTTGCCCAGGTGAGGGCAGCAGGCACGTTTCTGGACGCGAGCAGCATGCCGCAGAGCAGGGCCTTGGTCAGGAAGGCCTGGAGCTTGGCGGCCGAGCTGGCACCGCGGAAGTTGAGGAAGATGACGTAGACTGCAAAGCCGAGCGCGATCAGCGTCGGGAACAGGTAAACGTCGGCGCCCAGGATGGTGTAGAGCTTGACGGCGCGCAGCCACTCAAGACCGGGCAGGCTGCCGAACATCTCGGACACGAGGGTCGAAATAGCGATGGCCTCCCACGGGCACAGGATGCCGTTGCCCAGAGCCAGGAGCCAACCGGTGATGTAGCTCAGCGTACGGCCAAAGCTACGATCGACATACTCGACGATGCCGCCCGAGATGGGGATAGCAGCCGTGAGCTCACCGAAAACAGCTCCGACGGGCACGAGGAAGATTGCACCCAAGAGGAATGCGATCATAGCGGGAACGGGACCGCCGCCCACGACCATCCAGTCGCCGACCTGCAGAACCCAACCGGTACCGATGATGGCACCGAAACCGATGGTGAAGAAGTTCCAGAGCGAAAGCGTTTTCTTCATGCCGCCGTCACCCTCGACTGCAACTTCTGCGTTCTTGTCCGCCATTGTTCCCCTCCTTTCCTTTTTGACGCCCTTGGCGTCACCCCTTGCGCGGTCTGTTTTGCCGCGCTCTTTTATTTCGTGGCTTTAAGATACGGCCTTGGCGCAGCAGCTCCGCTTGTAGCTCGACCGAAGGCAGAACTGCAAAACGAGCGGCGCCGTTTTTGGGACGAACGGCACGGTTTGCCGCTCATTGTTGCCGCCCGTCCGACGGGCGTACGCTCATCGGACGCATATAGAGATGTTTTTGAGGCCGTGTGTTTTGCGCCTTTCGTACCGTTTACCGAGCTTTTGACGCGCAGACCCATTTGTTGCACATCTTTTTTGTAGGATGGACAGGTTATACATGAGACAAGGCGGTACGAATGGCATACGGATACAACGACGGTGATCAACGGCGACAAAGCGTTCGCCTTGCTGGCCGTACCACGCCTACGCCCAGAAGTGCCACGAGCAGCAATCCGCAACGCCCCCAAGAGCAACCCAGGCCTTCGTCTCGGCAGCAGACAAGCAGAACACGGCAGAGTGGCCATCCGAGCACGGGCACAAGCGCGCAGCAAGATAGCCGCTTGGGCGCGCGCACTCGGCAGCGTCAGGCCGAGGTTCCGCAGCTGCGCCGCAACGGCGTACGTCAGCCCGGCATCCATATCAACCGCTTCTTTTCGCATCCCCAAGGCGGACGCGACCGCAAGCCTTACCGCTCGACATCGCACGTGAATGCCCCCGCCCTGCCGGCTCGTCGACTTCGCCTCGCACTGTGCTCTATCCTCGCCTGTCTGGTCTTTGTGCTTATGAGCTCCTGTATGTCCCACGGCTCGGCCGGTCTCGAGCCCCCCGCCGAGGACAAGCTGCTCAAGGCCCCCGTCGCGCCCGGTTATTCTTTCGCCTTTTCGACCCCGCGCTCGCAATGGCAAGCCGGCACGATGCCCCATATCTATCAGATCGACCCTGCATGGTCGGAGCTGCCTTACGCCGGCGGCACCATCCGCCAAAATGCCTGCGGGCCTACGTGCCTCACCATGGTCTATATCTTTAAGACGGGACGCACCGATATGACCCCCGTCGATATGTGCGCGCTTTCCGAGGCGGGCAATTACGCCCCCACCGGTGCAACCGAATGGTCGTTTATGACGAGCGGCGCATGGCAGTTGGGACTTAACGGAACGGAGCTCCATAACGATCGCGACTCGATGACTCAGGTGCTGCGTTCGGGAGCGCCCGTCATCGCCGCCGTTCGGCCGGGCACCTTTACCAACGTGGGCCACTACATTGTGCTTTACGGTATTGACGACGCCGACCAGATTGGCGTCTACGACCCCAACTCGGCCAGCCGCAGCGCCCGCCGCTGGGGTGTAGTAGAGGTCC
>CAJMPE010000246.1 GCA_905215275.1 uncultured bacterium
GGTGCAAAAGGAACTCACGGCGCGCGCCGAGGTGCGTGCGCTGCAGGCGCAGATTAACCCGCACTTCCTGTTCAACACGCTGAACACCATTGCATCGTTTACGCGCACCGACCCGCTGCGGGCCCGCGAACTGCTTCGTGAGTTCTCATCGTTCTATCGTGCCACGCTCGACAACTCGGGATCGCTTATTCCGGTCTCGCGCGAGGTCGCACAGACCAAGCGCTACCTTACCTTTGAGAAGGCCCGCTTTGGCGAGGACCGCGTGCTTGCGACGTTCGATGTGTCCGAGGACGTGGAAGATACGCTGGTGCCAGCCGATTGTCGAGAACGCCGTACGTCATGGTATGGGCGATGACGACGCCCTGAGGATCGACGTGACCGTTCACCAAGACGGCGAGGATGCAATCTTGATTGCCGTGGCCGATAATGGCGTGGGCATGGATGAGGGTACCGCCGCCAGACTGTTTGACGAGCGTTCGGCCCGTCCCGACGCCAGCTCTCCCCAGGGTGGCGGCGCCGGTGTGGCCATGCACAATATTTCGGAGCGCATCCATCGCTTTTATGGACCGCACTCTTATACGCGCGTCGAATCGGCGCCGGGCAAGGGCACCAAAGTGCTCCTGCATCTTGATTTGTCAGAGAGCATCTTTGATATTCAAGAGTAAAATAAAAGGCTATGGGCTCAACGCCAAGCGGCGGATGCCCAGCGTAGTTTGTTGACGAAAGGTTTAATCCCTATGCTGCGTGCGATGATTGTGGATGATGAGGCCCCGGCCCGTTCGGAACTTCGCTTCTTGCTCGAGCAGACGGGCAAGATCGGCACGATCACTGAGGCGTCGAGCGTCCGCTCCGCCATTGAGATGTTAATGGAAAGCCGCGTCGATGTCGTATTTCTCGATATCTCGATGCCCGGTGCTTCTGGTCTGCAGCTTGCCGAGGCGCTGCATAAGCTTAAGAATCCGCCGGCGATTGTGTTTGTGACCGCGTATAGCGATCATGCCGTCGAGGCGTTCGACGTAGATGCCGTCGATTACCTAATGAAGCCGGTTGAGGAGGCGCGCCTGGATCGCGCGATCGAGAAGGTCATGCAGCACGCCAAGCCCGTCACGGACAGCAAAGCCACCATCGAGCGCATTCCGGTGGAAAAGGGCGGCCGTAAGGTCCTCATTCCCGTGGATGACATTCGCTTCATCATGGCCAAGGACGATTACTCCTGTATCTATACCGTCGATGATCGTTTTCTATCGACGACTTCGCTGGCGCAGTTCGAGGCCAAGCTTTGCGACTTTGGCTTCTTTCGCGTTCATCGCCGCTATATCGTCAACTTGGCGTGCGTCACAGATGTCGAGACGGTGCCCTCGGGCGCTATCCAACTGGGCATTACGGGCGTCGACGAACGCGTGCCGGTCTCGCGCCGCCGCGTTGTGCCGCTCAAGAAGGCCCTGAGCCTCTAGCACACTGGCCCCGCAGCCCTGTAGACCAATTGTCTGCGGAGCCGTGGGGCTTTTTGTATATACGTCGAATCGGTTTTGCAGAAGGGATCCCATGAACAGTGCAAGCGCCAAGCGCATCGACATCATCTCGGACACCCACGGCTATCTTTCGCCCGCGCTTCTGGACGAGCTCAAGGGCGCAGATCTGATCATTCACGCCGGAGACCTAACGTCCGAGATGGATTACGAGCATCTATGCACCATCGCCCCCGTGCGAGCGGTTCTAGGAAACAACGACTACTACCGCGACTACGGCCCGGATGTAGACCGTCTGGCCCTCTTCACCTACGAAGGCCTCAAATTTGCCGTAGCCCACTACCGCGAAGACCTTCCGGTGGGATCCGTAGACGTAGCCATCAACGGTCACACCCACGTAACCAAAGAAGCCCAAGTGGGCCGTTGTTTAGTCCTCAACCCGGGCAGCGCCAGCTACCCCAGAGGCACCCGAGGCCCCACCATGGCCAGAATGCTCGTCAAGGACGGCAAGATTCTGAGCACCAAATTTATTGACTTGGAGTAACCGCAACAAAAACGGGGAATGTAGATCGCATCTCCCGTTTTTCTTTGAGCCAAAGGCCGAAGTCCAACAACAATCTTAGACAACCCTGCCGAGGA
>CAJMPE010000247.1 GCA_905215275.1 uncultured bacterium
CATGGGCGAGCGTGCGGGGCTTCCGCGCGTGAACGTGTTCGACGAGACGGCGCACGTGGTCGAAGGCTACGGCGAGTTCACCGGCATGAACCGCGACGAGTGCCGCGAGGCCGTCATCAAGTGGTTTGAGGAGCATGACCTGCTCGATCACGTCGAGGACCACGACCACTCCGTCATGCACTGCTACCGCTGCGACGCCGCCCTGGAGCCGTGGCTGTCCGAGCAGTGGTTCGTCGCCGTCGACAAGCTCAAGGGGCCGGCGCTCGACGCCGTCAACTCCGGCAAGGTCACCTTCCATCCTGCGCGCTGGACGCAGACCTACACCACCTGGATGGAGAACCTCAAGGACTGGTGCATCAGCCGCCAGCTGTGGTGGGGCCACCGCATCCCCGTGTTCTACTGCGAGGACTGTGGCTGGGAGGACGCCCTGACCGAGGACACCGACGTGTGCCCTAAGTGCGGCGGTCATCACGTGCATCAGGACGAGAACGTGCTGGATACCTGGTTCAGCTCGCAGCTGTGGACCTTCGCCACGCAGGGCTGGCCGCAAAAGCCGGAGCTGCTCGAGGGCCATCACCCCACGACGGCGCTCGTCACCGCGCGCGATATCATCGCGCTGTGGGTCGCCCGCATGGTCATGAGCTCGCTGTACTTCTTGGACGAGGTACCGTTTAAGGACGTCGTCATCTACCCGACGATTCTGGCCAAGGACGGCAGCCGCATGTCCAAGTCCAAGGGCAACGGCGTTGACCCCATGGACCTCATCGGAATGTACGGCGCCGACGCCATGCGCTTCAACCTGCTGACGCTGTGCACCAACAACCAGGACGTCAAGTTCGACGCGAACATCGACAAGAAGACCAAGAAGCTCATTGACAGCCCGCGTACCGACCAGGCCAAGAGCTTTGTGACCAAGATCTGGAACGCCAGCCGCTTCCTGCTCATGAACATGGAGGGCTACACGCCCGGCGAGCCTGTCGTGGAGACGCCGGCCGACGCCTGGATGTTCAGCCGCCTGGCCAAGGCCGTGAAGATGGTCACCGAGGGCATCGAGAACTACACCTTTGGCGACATGGCCCGCGGCGTGCAGCAGTTCTTCTGGAACGAGGTCTGCGACTGGTACGTCGAGGTCACCAAGGCCCGCCTGAAGGGCGAGGGCCGTCTGCAGGCTCAGCGCAACCTGATCTTTGTGCTCGACACCTCCATTCGCCTGATGCACCCGCTTATGCCGTTTGTCACCGAGGAGATCTGGGACAACATGCCGGCAAGCGTGCTCGACCTGGACGCCGAGGGCAACGTGGACCGCGCCGAGGCGCTCATGATCGCCAAGTGGCCTGAGCCCGCCGACTACGTCAAGTACGTCGACGAGGACGCCGAGCGCGCGTTTGAGCTGTGCCGCACCGTCGTGTCTGCCGCCCGCGCCACCCGTTCGCGCTATCGCTTGAGCCCCAAGGCCGAGCTCGACGTGGTCGTGCGCGCCGGTGCCGAGGACATCGAGAAGCTCGAGAGCCTGCGATCCACGATTGAGCCGCTGGCCAACACCGCTTCGCTGGTCATGGGCGTGGACGTTGAGAAGCCGGCTGCGAGCATCGCCGTGGTCGACAGCGGCGTCGAGGTCTTTGTGGTGCTCGAGGGCAAGGTTGACCTTTCGGCCGAGAAGGCACGCCTGGAGAAGGAGATTGCCGCGGCGCAGAAGGAGCTCGCCGGCTGCGAGAAGACGCTTGCCAACGAGGGCTTTGTGGCTAAGGCCGCTCCCGCGGTGGTCCAGAAGAAGAGGGACCGTGCAGCTGAGCTCAAGGAGATCCTGGCGGCGCTGACTGCTCAGGTTGCTGACTTCTCGTAGGCGGTACTGGGGGCGCGGTTTGGGGCATTGCTCGCTACTGCGGACAGTCCTGCTCGCACGAAGGCCACATTAAGTGGCCTTCGGCTCGTGTGGAACTTGTATCGAGCAAAGCCCCAAACCGCTCCCAGGTCGTTTACGTGGTTGTAAGCATCTGGCGTGTTAGGGCCACTGGGTTGTGGCCTTGATCTCGCTGCAATGCGGTGTTTGGCTGATATTTTGAATGGGAGGGGCTCGTTGTTTTTTACGGGCCTCTTTTTCTG
>CAJMPE010000248.1 GCA_905215275.1 uncultured bacterium
GCCTCGGCCAGGACGTAGTCAAAGCGCTGCGCCAGCTGGTCGAGCGGCTCGGCAGGGGAGGAGAGCTTGCCCGTCTCCGGGTCCAAGACGCCTGCCTGGCAGATGCTTCCGCGGCTCATGTCAGCGCATGCCTCGCAGGTGCAACCGGGGACATGCGAGGCGCCCGGCCTCCAAGGCGCGGCGTCCAGGCGACGGCTCGACCCGTCCCACGGCACGCCGGCGACGGGGAACATATGCGTGGTGGTGCAGAGGAGCGCGCGGCCGCCGGCGCGCATGAGCTCGAGACCCAGCGTCTTCAGCAATGTCGACTTGCCGCCGCTGCCGATAATCGCGGTAATGCCCGGCTCGATCCTGAGCGCCGAGGCAAGATTGCCGCTAACCGTTTCCATCTGTTCACCGCCGTATAATACTGTGATAATAAATAATCATCAGAGTGCGGTCGAACCGCTTTTGCTCTGCTCAAACCGTAGCACAGGGAGGTGCCCCGGGAATGCTCGTTTATGTTCGCGGCGCCGGCGATATCGCCACGGGCGTCGCCGCTCGCTTGGTGCGCGCCGGCGTGTCGGTCGTTATGGCCGATATCGCGGTTCCCACGTGCATCCGTCGCACAATCAGTTTTTGCGAGGCCATTCGCCTGGGCGAGGTCCAGGTCGAGGGCATTCGCGCTCGCTTGGCGCAGACGCCGGCAGAGGCGCTTGCGATTACCGAGGCCGGAGACGTCGCCGTCGTGGTAGACCCCCAGGCCAAGATGCTCGACGAACTGAAACCCGCTGCCGTGGTCGACGCGATTCTGGCTAAGCGCAACCTGGGTACCACGCGCGACATGGCGCCTGCCGTCATCGCCGTGGGGCCGGGCTTTACCGCGCCGGTCGATTGCGATGCCGTGGTCGAGACCATGCGCGGGCATTTTCTGGGCCGTGTCATTACCCAAGGTTCGCCCCAGCCCAACACGGGTGTGCCGGGCATTATCGCCGGCTATGGCAAGGAGCGCGTTATCCACAGCCCCGCCGCCGGCGTGTTTCGGTCCGACCGCGCGATCGGCGACATCGTGAGCGCCGGAGACGTGATTGGCTACGCGGGCGATACGCCCATGCACACGCAGATCGATGGCTGTCTGCGCGGGCTTTTGGCGAACGGCGTGCAGGTGACTGAGGGCTTTAAATGCGCCGATGTCGATCCGCGCGGCGATGCCAGCTATATCAACTATATTTCGGACAAGGCGACGTCGGTCGGCGGCGGCGTACTCGAGGCGCTCGCTATGCTCACCGATGTATTCCAGGGATAGGAAATTGCAATGGAAAAGCTCGATGTGGTGAATGCTGCGCTTGGCGCTCTGAAGGCTGGTAAGACGTGCGAGTTGGTGGTAGTTGCCGGCACGGCAGGGTCATCGCCGCGCGGCGTGGGCGCTTGGATGGCCGTCTTTGCCGATGGCAGCCAAACGGGCACCATCGGCGGCGGCAAGATTGAGCTCTTTGCGCTGGACGAGGCGCGCGAGCTCCTGAGCGCGGGACAGTCGCGTCTGGTCCGCTACACCATGGGCGGCGAGAGCTCCGATACCGGCATGATCTGCGGCGGAGCCATCTGCCTGTGCTACTTGCATCTGGATGAGACCCGGGCACCGTTGTTCCGGGAAATTGCCGACGTCTTGGCCTATCGGCGCATCGGCGACTTCGTCATCGACTTTGAGCCGTTTACCTCGAGCGCGTTCGAGGGCGATGTGGCCGAGTACCATGGCGAGGAATCGCGCCGCACCATTGCGGGCTGCCCCGGGCTTTCGCTGGTGGAGGAGGGGAGTAAGGTCACCTACACCAACGCCGCCTCCGAGATTCCCCCGGCGCACATCGAGACGCTCTGCCCCGAGGGCCTGACCTACATCTTTGGCTGCGGCCACGTGGGCGCCGCGACGGCGCGCGTGCTCACGGCGGCGGGCTTTGCCGTCGTGGCGTGCGACGACCGCCCCGGCACGCTGACCCCCGAATGGGTGCCCGGTGTCTACGATCGTCGCCTGGTCGATTACAAGAACCTGAGCAAGCAGTGCCCCATCGGCCCGCGCGACCTGGTGGTCGTCGCCACGGCGGG
>CAJMPE010000249.1 GCA_905215275.1 uncultured bacterium
GAACACAAAGGATGGCACCATTGCGAACAACGTGGTCGTAAGCGATGAGAGCCTTCCCGAGGGACTCAGGATCGGGCGAACGGACGCAGGCGAGCTGATGGTCAACGTCTCAGGCGCCCCCGAGAGCGTTTCCTATCCGATAGGAGCCGAAGAGTCGACCCCCAGCCAGCTCGAGCAGCGGGAAGTCACCTGCACGACAAAGCCTGCAGGGACCGGATTCGCAACAACCGTAAGCCACCTTCCCGCAAATATGCCCGTCACCATCACCTGCACATGCTATCCCAAAGACTTCATCGCAGGATGGGAGATCGAGAACACGGCGACCGCGAGCGCCGACAATGCAACCAGCGCGCACGACAGTGCTTTGACCTGGCTGAACCAGCCAACTCTGCAGGTGGAGAAGACCGCATCACAGGACACTTGCAACGTTGGCGACCTTGTGGCCTTCCACGTAAAGGTGATGAACAACACGCCGGGGACAATCGGGCGCAACCTGGTCATTTCCGACCTTTTGCAAGCGAAGGGAGTCGAATTGCAGCGAGACAGCATCAAGGTTTGGGATTCCGAAGGCAACGACATCACCGACAGCTGCGTGATTAGCGCCGACGGGGAGAAGCCCTCTTTCACGATCGAGACGAATCGCAGTCTCACCAGCAACTCGCCCGAGCGCACATTCTATCGCTTCGGCGAGAAGGCCGAGCAAGGCAAGAACCCCCTTGGCGAGGAAGGCGAGACGGCCGTGTCCGTCGACTACACCGTCGCCATCGCCGACGCCGCGCTCGCAGGATCGACCGTCGGCAACACCGCGATAGCCTCAACCGACGAACCCAACACGCAAACGAGCGGCGACGCGTCGATTACGGTGAAGGATGCACAACTCCAGGTCTCGAAGACCTCCGACAAGCAGCGCTACGAGGCGGGGGATGTCGCCCACTACACCGTCACCGTCGCCCAAACCCGCAAGGACTCGACCGCGCACAACATTGCCTTCGCCGATCGCTTCGAAAGCGACGAGCTCGCCTCGATCGACACCTCGTCCATCCTGGTGACCAGGCCTGATGGCACGACCGTCGACAACCCCGACGTCACACTGGAGAAAAATAGGGACGGCGCCGTCTTCGGTTTCGCCCTCCAACCGGGCATCGATTTGCACGATGGCGAGGCCCTCATGGTTGAGTACTCGGCAAAACTCCCCGTCGCATCCGAGCACGTCGTCAACCGCGCACAGGCCAAAGCGAGCGATGCCCCCGCATTGAGCGCCGCGAACGACGTCGAGGTGAGCGAGCCCTTAGCGGACGCCTCACTTGAGAAGGAGGCGAGCGAGGAGACCGCGCAGGTGGGAGATTCGTTCACGTACACGATCACGGCCCGCACGACCAACGGGACCTTGCGCGACGCCGTGATAACCGACAGCGGCCTCCCCTCGGGCATCGAGGTCGACTTCGCCAGCCTGAGCGCTGTCGTGAACGGAAAGGCCATAGAGGAACCCATCGTGCACCAAAAAGGGAACTCGTTCGCGATCGAGCTCGGCACGATGGGGAAAGACGATGTTGCCGTGGTGTCGTTCAAGGCGAACGTCGCTGATGAGGACCTTGTCGGGCACAAGGTGGTAAACGGAGCGACGCTCACCTCACCCACCCTCGAGGGCGAGCGCACCGCGCAGGCAGTGGTAGACATCATCGCACCCGCAGGCACGGCAAGCATCGAGAAGACGTCATCAACGGAATCCGCCTTTGCAGGAGAAACGGTTTCCTACGCCCTATCGGTCGAGGTCGGCGAGACAGACCTCGAAGATGCGCTGCTCGTGGACGAGGGGATTCCCGAAGGGGTCGCCATCGACTACGCCACGTTCGTAGCGACCGTAGACGGCAAGCGGATCGAACCCGACTTCGCAAGCAGGGACGCCCAATCGTTCGCCTTGAAACTCGGCAAGGTGAGCGCAGGGTCGAACGTTTCCGTCGAATACGAGGCACTTATCGAAGAGGGTTCCCTTGTCGGGGCGACCGTCGAAAACACCGCGACGATCGAGTCACCTACGTTAAGCGATAGGCCACACAGCACAGC
>CAJMPE010000250.1 GCA_905215275.1 uncultured bacterium
TTGATCACGACCCACACCCAGACCATGCCGCCGATGCCCTGGCTTGCGCCATCTGCCACGTAAACCTCAGCCGCACCCGGGCGCTTACCGGTGGCGAGTTCTATCAACAGAGAGGAACCGGATACTGATGATTTCCCAGCTCCATGGAACGCTTGTCGAGGCCACGATGAGCTCGGCCGTCGTCGATGTGTCGGGCGTGGGCTTTGAGCTCGGCATCTCGGGCAGCACTGCGGCCACGTTGCCGACGCCCGGCGGCGAGGTTCGCCTCTACACGCGCATGCAGGTGCGCGAGGACGCTATGGCGCTCTTTGGTTTTGCCTCCAAGGACGAGCGCACGATGTTCGATCGGCTTGTGTCCGTGTCGGGTGTTGGCCCGCGTCTGGCGCTTGCCGTGCTCTCCACCTATACCGTGGGGCAACTGTATTCCCTGGTAATGGCCGAGGACGACAAGGGCATGGCCAAGGTGCCCGGTGTGGGCAAAAAGACAGCGCAGCGTCTGATCCTGGAGCTCAAGAGCACCTTTGCCAAGGATAAGGGCTTTGTTCCGGTCGACGTGATTCCCGGACAGGTTGCGATGCCGGTTCCCGCCGCCGCTCCTTCGGCGATCGATGACGCCCGTGCGGCGCTCCTTTCCATGGGCTTTAGCCCGCAGGAGACCGATGTTGCCCTGAGCGGGTATGATGGGCAGAATATGCGTGTCGAGGATCTGCTCGGCGCGGCGCTTAAGCGACTCGGAATGGATGCGTGATGTGGGAAGCCGATGACTCTCAGGACCTGTGGGCGACGCCCGGCAACTCGCCGGCGGCATCCATGGCGCATGGCGAGCGCATGGTGGGCTCGGAGCTGACGCCCGAGGACCTCGATGTCGACCGCACCTTGCGCCCCCAGCGCTTGGACGACTACTGCGGTCAGGAGCACATCAAACAGAGCCTGCGCGTGCTCATCGAGGCGGCGCAGAGCCGCGGCGAGACGCTCGACCACGTGATCTTCTCGGGCCCTCCTGGTCTGGGCAAGACCACGCTGGCCACGGTTATCGCTAACGAGCTGGGCGCTCAGATCAAGACGACGAGCGGCCCCGCTATTGCGCGCACCGGCGACCTGGCTGCCATCCTGACTAACTTGCAGCCGGGTGACGTGCTGTTTATCGACGAGATCCACCGCCTCAACCGTTCGGTCGAGGAAGTCCTGTATCCCGCCATGGAGGACTTTGCGCTCGATATCGTGATCGGTAAAGGCCCGGCCGCACGTTCGATTCGCCTGGATATCCCCAAGTTTACGCTGGTGGCGGCAACGACCCGTTCGGGCATGCTGACCGGCCCGCTGCGCGATCGCTTTGGCATCTCGTATCGCTTGGATTACTACACCGTCGAGGAGCTCGCCCAGATTGTGACGCGCTCGGCAACCATCCTGGGCGTGACGATCGACCATCCCAGCGCGCTCGAGATTGGCTCGCGTTCGCGCGGTACGCCGCGCTTGGCCAACCGTCTGCTCAAGCGCGTGCGCGACTATGCGCAGGTGCGCGGCAACGGCCCTATTGAGCTTGATATTTGCCGTCAGGCGCTCGAGTTCTTCGAGATCGACGAGCTCGGCCTGGACTGGATGGACATTCGCATCTTGGAGACGCTTGCCAAGACGTTCTCCGGCCGTGCCGTGGGCCTGACGACCCTTGCCAGCGCGGTGGGCGAGGACCCGGGTACGCTCGAGGATGTCTACGAACCCTATCTGCTGCAGTGCGGGTTGATGATTCGCACGCCTCAGGGCCGTCAGGCAACGCTTCGCACCTTTGAGCATTTGGGTATCGAGCCAGCCGTTTAGAGACGGGTTTGTTTTGGCTGGTCTGTAGACTATCGCTGGGCATCGGGTAAACATATCGCCATTCATCGGTTACGGGCGTTTTACTATTGCGCGCGCGTGCTATGCTGGATTGGTCTTTTTCTCATCCGGTAACGAAAGGACCGCCCATGCCTACTGACATCGAAATCGCACGTTCAGTTACGCCGCTGCCTATTACCGAGGTGGCCAAGAACGCCGGCGTCGACGTTAAGCATCTGATTCCGT
>CAJMPE010000251.1 GCA_905215275.1 uncultured bacterium
GCCGATGCCGAGCGCTTGGTCGTGGTGGGCCGCGGCATTGGCTCCAAGAAGAATCTGCCCCTGATGCGAAGGCTCGCCGAGGCTCTGGGAGCCGAGCTTGGTTGCACGCGACCTGTCGTGGAGGCCGGCTGGTTGGAGTATCGCCATCAGATTGGCCAGACAGGCGTATCGGTTTCGCCCAAGCTTCTCGTGAGTATCGGTGTTTCGGGCGCCATTCAGCATCTTGCCGGCATCGGTGGGGCGGAGTGCATTATCGCCATCAACGAGGACCCGGATGCCCCCATCTTTGGTGCTGCCCAGTACAAGGTTGTCGGCGATGCCGTCGAGGTCGTCGAGGAGCTGCTGGCCCAGCTTGAGCGCTAGGCGCGCGCCAGCCAGTCGCGCATCTCGTCCTTTAGGCGCTCCCAGGTCGCTTGCGTGGCGGAATCGGTAAAGGAGCGCGTAATGCCAAAGGGCGCGTCGAGCAGGCGGTAGATATCGCCCTGCTCGCGCGCCAGCGCGCGGCTCGCCGGATAGACGAGCTCAAACATAAAGCAGATGAGTCCTACCAGGTAGTCCGCGGGCTTGTCGCGTTCATCACGTGCGACGCAGCGGTGCTCGTCAAAGGCGGCGAGCGCCGGTGTCGAGAACCGGCTGTCGAGAAATGTGTCCTCATCAACCTTGAGGATGGTATCGACGGTGCTGTCGGCGATGGTGCGCATGATGTCGATCTTGTCGCCATCGCGCACGATATCGCAGAAGCGCCGTGTACGCTCGTCGAGTTGTGCCGGTAGGCGAAAGTCGCTGTGATAGGCGATGCTCGCGCGGATGAGCTCATCTTCTGCCGGGTCATCGATAAAGTCGCGGATGCTCGTTACGGCGGGCGCATCGGCGGGGTTCTCGCCAAAGAGGACCCCGACGCCCAACGCTGCGTGGCTCATACTCTCGGCGTCCTTAAAGGTGTCCCAGCGCCGCAACTGTTCAAAGCGTCCCATATCGTGTAACAGGCCGCAAAGCCAGGCCAGGTCAACATCCTCTGTCGACCAGCCCTGCTCGCGCGCCACGGCATCGCATGCCTCGGCAACGTGGTACGTATGCTCGATTTTGAGCGCGATACGTGGATTGGCGGCATCGTAAGCATCGGTATAGCGTTTGAAGGCCGCGGTCGCCCGGCCCCGATCGATAGCTGTCATAATGACTTCCTAAAAAGCTGTGTCTTTCGATCCGGTGGCAATTGTAGGTGAACTCGGTTGCCACCGGGCGATGATTCTGCCGCGTCGTTGAATGCGGCTCGGAAATCTTGTCGGGACGAGGAACACTATGGTGCTCAAAATCGTTAAAACCGTCTGGCCGGTGATGCTTACCTATGTTGCGATAGGCGCGCCGTGCGGAATGATTATGGCGCAGACGGGAATGGAGCCCTGGATGGTTTTTGCTCTGAGCAGCACGTTTGTGACGGGTAGCGGCCAGTTTATGGTCTGCAACCTGTGGCTGGCAGGTGTGCCTGCGGCATCGATTGTCGCAAGTGTGGCCGCAATCTCCTCGCGCTTTGCACTTTATTCGGCATCAATCGCGCCCCATCTGAGGGGTGCCTCGAAGCGTCAGGCGCTGGCCGTTGCCGCGACGCTTACCGAGGAGGCATACGGCATCTCGCTTGCCAAGTTGGTTGAAGGGGAGGATTGGGGTCCGCACGAGTCCTTTGTGCTCAACACGATCCTCATCGCGACATGGGGCGTTTCGTGTACGACGGGCGCCATCGTCGGCTCCGTTGTCGATGTTCCAACCACTATTGCGGGTTTTGTCTGCACCTCGCTCTTTATCTGCCTGCTCTTTTCGCAGAGGCTGTCGCGCGGCAATGTCGTGGCTGCCGTTATGGCTGCGGTGTCTGTCGCCATATGCAAGTTCTTGGGGTGGACGAATATCGCCGTGCCGGCAAGCGTGCTCGTCGGTGTTGCCGCGGCGCTTGCGCGCGATACTCTCGCCGAAGGAAGGGGTGCTCGCGATGCCCGTTAATGAGTTTTTGGTCCTGTGGCTGTCGTCTTGGGCGGC
>CAJMPE010000252.1 GCA_905215275.1 uncultured bacterium
CCGCCGTGACGGCCGTAACCGCCGTAGGTGTCGACGATGATCTTACGGCCGGTGAGGCCCGTGTCGCCCATGGGGCCGCCCACGACAAAGCGACCGGTGGGGTTCACATAGATGTCGGCGTTGTCCCACGGCATGTTCTCGGCAGCCATGACGGGGGCGATGACGTGCTCGATGAGGTCGTCCTTGATCTTACCCATGTCCTCGATCTCGGCGGCATGCTGCGTGGAGATGACGATGGTCGTGACCTCGACGGGCTTGCCGTCCTCATAACGCACGGTGACCTGGGTCTTGCCGTCGGGGCGCAGGTAGGGCAGGGTGCCGTCGTGGCGCACGGCGGCCAGGCGCTCGGCCAGACGGCTCGCCAGGTAGTGCGGCATGGGCATGAGGGTCTTGGTCTCGTTGGAGGCATAGCCAAACATCATGCCCTGGTCGCCGGCGCCGATCAGGTCGATCGGGTCGGTGGTGGCGCCGGTCTGGGTCTCGAAGGACTCGTCGACGCCCTGGGCGATATCGGGCGACTGCTCGTGGATGAGGCTCATAACGCCGCAGGTATCGCAGTCAAAACCGAACTTTGCCCGATTGTAGCCAATGCGACGGATAACGCCACGGGCAATCTCCTGCACGTCGACATAGGCCTGGGTACGAATCTCGCCGGCGACGATGACGGTGCCGGTGGTCACGAGGGTCTCGCAGGCGCAGCGGACGTTCTCGACGTTGGCGGGCACGCCGTTGGGCGCAATGTAGCCCTGCTCCTGCAGCTCTATTTCTTTAGCGAGGATTGCGTCGAGGACGGCGTCGCTGATCTGGTCAGCGATCTTATCGGGATGACCTTCGGTCACCGACTCCGACGTAAATACAAAGGACCCGTGTTGGGGTGGGATGGAACGAAGTTCTTCTGACATGATTGTCCTTTCAAAAACGTGTCCCGGCGACCGTTACCATTCCGCCGAGCTCTATATGTAAGGGCACATCATATCGCGTAAATCCAACATTCACACCCTTTCCGCACCTACTCATTGGGGACAGACTTAAATGAGTAGGTCGGTGCTCATTGGGTGGTCATTTAAGTCTGTCCCCAATGAGTGGGTCGGTGCCCTTTGTGCGGAGGTCGCTTTGTTGCTTTATACTGATGCGGTTAGACATCCATCCTGCAATCGAGGAGATTTCCATGGCATCAGACGTTCGCGTCCGCTTTGCACCCTCACCCACGGGCAAGCTGCACATCGGCGGCGCCCGCACCGCTATCTATAACTGGGCTTTTGCCCGCGCAAACGGCGGCACGTTCATCCTGCGCATCGACGACACCGACCCCACCCGTTCCACCGACGAGAACACGCAGATCATCCTGCGCGCCATGCGTTGGCTGGGCCTGGACTGGGACGAGGGTCCCGAGGTGGGCGGCGACTTTGGCCCCTACGCACAGACCGAGCGCCTGGACCTGTACAAGCAGGCCGCCCAGAAGCTCTGGGACGAGGGCAAGGCCTATCCCTGCTTCTGCACCAAGGAACAGCTCGACGCCGACCGCAAGGCCGCCCAGGAGCGCAAGGATCCCTTCCAGGGCTATCAGCGCCGCTGCCGCGATCTCGATCCCGAGGAGTCACGCCGCCGCATAGAGGCCGGCGAGCCCTACGTCCTGCGCATCAAGGTGCCCGAGGACCGCGGCGACGTCGTCATTCACGACGCCGTCCACGGCGAGGTGACCTTCGACGCCAAGGAGCTCGACGACTTCGTCATCTTCCGCTCCGACGGCACGCCTACGTATAACTTCGCGACCGTCGTCGACGACGCCATGATGAAGATCACCCATGTCATCCGCGGCGACGATCACCTGTCCAACACCCCGCGTCAGGTCATGGTCTACGAGGCCCTCGGCGCGCCCGTGCCCACATTCGCCCACATCTCCATGATTCTGGGCGCCGACGGCAAGAAGCTCTCCAAGCGCCACGGCGCCACCTCGGTGGAGGAGTACCGCGACGCCGGTTACCTGTCCGATGCCTTCGTCAACTACCTGGCGCTGCTCGGCTG
>CAJMPE010000253.1 GCA_905215275.1 uncultured bacterium
CTTTGGCAACGTATTGCATCTGAGCATCTTCGGCCAGTCGCACTCCCCCGCCATCGGCTGCTCGCTCGATGGCATTCCTGCCGGTATTGCCATTGACCAGGAGCAGCTGCAGGCCTTTTTGGACCGACGCGCCCCCGGCCGCGACGAGACCGCAACCAAGCGCCGTGAGGCCGATACCGCCCACATTATCGCCGGCATAGTTGACGGACACACCACGGGCGCGCCTATCGCCGCGATCATCGAGAACACCAACACGCGCTCCAAGGACTACTCCGAGCTGCGCCGCAAGCCCCGCCCGGGCCATGCGGATTTCCCGGCACGCGTGAAGTACCACAACATGCACGACGTCGCCGGCGGCGGACACTTCTCCGGCCGCCTGACGGCACCCTTGTGCATCGCGGGCGGCATCGCGCTGCAGGCGCTCGAGGCCCGCGGCATCAAGGTGATGGCGCACGTGGCGCAGATCGGTGGCATCTCCGATCTGCCGATGGACGATATGGTCTATCGCGAGGCCGATCGCAAGGCGATCCTTTCGAACGACCTGCCGTGCATTGACGCCGCAGCTGCCGGTCGCATGCGTGAGGAGATCCTGACCGCGCGCGACGAGCTCGACAGCATCGGCGGCATCGTGGAGTGCGGTATTTACGGCCTACCCGCGGGCATCGGCGACCCCATGTTCGACGGCATCGAGAACCGCATCGCGCAGATTGCGTTTGGGATTCCCGCCGTGAAGGGCGTGGAGTTTGGCATGGGCTTTGCCGTCGCCGCCATGCGAGGCAGCGAGAACAACGATCCGTATCGCATCGACGCCGAGACCGGCAAGATCGAAGTCGAGTCCAATAATGCCGGCGGCATCCTGGGCGGTATTTCGACCGGCGCGCCCGTCATGTGGCGCATGGCCGTAAAGCCCACGCCCTCCATTGGCCGCGAGCAGCAGACGGTGGATATGGACGCTATGGAAAATGCCGAGCTCTCGGTCCACGGCCGCCACGATCCCTGCATCGTCCCGCGCGCCGTCCCCGTAGCCGAAGCAGCCGCAGCGCTGGCCATCTGGGACGCCCTCCTCGAGGACGCCGCCCAGCGCTAACTACCCACCCCTTAACATCCCCCGATACGTGAAAGGGATCTCCATGGACCTTGCTGACATTCGCCAGGCCATCGATGGCATCGACACCGCGCTCCTCAACAGTTTTATCGAACGCATGGACATTGCCACCGAGGTCGCCAAATCAAAAATCGAGATGGGCAAGGCCGTCTTCGACCCCGCCCGCGAGCGCTCTAAGCTCAACAACCTTGCCGGCCGCACACCCGAGCGCTACGAGGCGCAGACCATCACGCTGTTCCGCCTCCTCATGAGCATGAGCAAGGCCGAGCAGCAGCGCTATATCAACGAGCTCAAGGGCATCACGGTCTCGCAAAAGGCCCACGCCACTGCCGAGGCCTTCGACACGCCCTTCCCCCAGACTGCCAGCGTTGCCTGCCAGGGCGTTGAGGGTGCCTACAGCCAGATCGCCGCGTGCAAGCTCTTTGCCGTGCCCGATATCGCGTTCTTCGAGACCTTCGAAGGTGTCATGCGCGCCGTGCGCGACGGCTTCTGCGAGTTTGGCGTACTGCCCATCGAAAACTCCACCGCGGGCTCGGTCAACGCGGTCTACGACCTGCTCGCGCAGTTCGACTTCCACATTGTGCGGTCGCTGCGCCTCAAGATCGACCACAACCTGCTCGTCAAGCCCGGCACCAAGCTCACAGACGTGCACGAGGTCTACAGCCATGGCCAGGCCATCGCCCAGTGCGCCGGCTTTATCGAGGCCCACGACCTGCATGCCACTAAGTACCCCAACACGGCTATGTCGGCCGAGATGGTCGCCCATTCCGACCGCTCCGATGTTGCCGCCATCGCCTCGCGCAGCTGTGCGGCACTCTATGGCCTGGAGGTGCTAGAGCCCAATATCCAGGACTCGGACAACAACTACACGCGCTTTGTCGTCATCAGCAGCGAGCCG
>CAJMPE010000254.1 GCA_905215275.1 uncultured bacterium
AGAGCTGGGAAGGCTTTGTCGGCGGCATCTTGGGCTCTGTCTTGATCTGGCTCATCCTGTGGGCAACGCACTTCTATAAGCTGAGCCTACCCTATGCACTGCTGTGCGGCGTGGTCGTCTCCATCCTGGGCGTTATCGGCGACCTCATCGAGTCGCGTATCAAGCGCGGCGTGGGCGTCAAAGATTCCGGCAATCTCATCCCGGGCCACGGCGGCATGCTCGACCGCAGCGATTCGCTCATCTTTGGCTGCATTACCGCGCAGCTGCTGCTGATGATCGGAGGCGTGCTGTAATGGCTTATCAGACCACCTACGGTCCCGACGGGCGTCTTCGTGTTGCCGTTCTGGGCTGTACTGGTTCTATCGGCACTCAGGCGCTCGATGTGTGCCGTCAGCATGCCGATCGCCTGCAGGTGACGGCGCTGTCTGTTAATTCCAGCACCTCCGAGCTCGTTGCCGCTGCCCGTGAGTTCTCGGTTCCGGCGGTTGCCGTGGCGGACGCCTCCCATGGCGCCGACGCCGTGCTGCAGGAACTGCCCGAGGGCACGGAGCTCGGAATTGGCGCGCAGGCCGTGTGCGAGCTCGCATGCCGCGATGATGTCGACTGCGTGCTCGTGGCCATCGTGGGCGCTGCCGGTCTCGAGGCGAGCCATGCTGCCCTGACCTCGAACAAGCGTCTTGCCCTGGCCAACAAGGAATCGCTCGTTGTCGGTGGCGATCTGCTTATGCCGTTGGCGCAGCCGGGCCAGCTTATCCCGGTCGACTCCGAGCATTCTGCCATCTACCAGTGCTATCTGGGCGAGAATCCGCGCGAGGCTCACTGCATTTGGCTTACCTGCTCGGGCGGCCCGTTCTTTGGCCGCACGCGTGGCGAGCTCGACCGCGTGACGCGTGCCGATGCCCTCGCACATCCCACGTGGGCCATGGGTGCCAAGATCACCATCGACTCCGCCACCCTCATGAACAAGGGCCTGGAGCGCATTGAGGCCATGCATCTGTTTAACTGCGACCTCGATTTCATTAACGTGGTCGTGCAGCGTCAGTCCAAGATTCACTCTATGGTCGAGTTCGCCGACGGCTCCGTGATGGCGCATCTCGGTGCTTCCGACATGCGTATTCCCATTCAGTTCGCGTTCTCGTATCCCGAGCGTTGGGATACCCCGGCGCCTCGTATCGATTTCCGCGAGCTGGGGCAGCTCACGTTTGATGCTGCCGACATGGATACCTTCCGCTGTCTGGCACTGGCCGAACGTGCCGGCAAGACGGGTGGCACCATGCCGTGCGTGCTCAATGCCGCCAACGAGGTCGCCGTCGATGCCTTCCTGAACGATGGCTGCAGCTTTACCGATATCGATCGCATTGTGGAATCCTGCATGGATTCCCACGATATGCAGGCGGTCGATTCGTTTGAGCAGCTTCGCGACATCGATGCATGGGCGCGTGAAAAGGCTGCGCAGGTGCTCGCCGCAACCCGTTCCTAACCCATAAGGATTGCTTTTTCGTTTTATGGATACTGTTCTGAGCGTTCTCTCATCGGTCTTTTGGGGCCTGCTGATGCTTTCCGTCCTTGTGTTTTTGCACGAGGGCGGCCACTTTTTGGCGGCGCGTGCCTGCGGCGTCCGCGTGACCGAGTTCTTTTTGGGCCTGCCTTGCCGCTTTGACATCCATTACACGTCGCGTCGCATTGGAACCAAGTTTGGCGTGACCCCGCTGCTGCTGGGTGGCTACGCTGCCATCTGCGGTATGGATCCGACCGACGTCTCGTGTGCCGATCGCGTGCTCGCGGCTATCTATCGTCATGGTCGCGTGACCGTGGCCGACCTTGCTGTCGAGCTCGAGCTATCCGAGGAGGTTGTGCTCGAGGCATGCGCCTTGCTCTTGGGTTGGGGCTCTATCGCGCCTTGGTATGAGGAAGGGGAGAAGCCCTCGCCGAGCTACTATCCCACCAAGTATCAGACGCTGCCGCGAGACGCGGCGGGTTACACCACCTTTGACG
>CAJMPE010000255.1 GCA_905215275.1 uncultured bacterium
GGCGTGGATGCCAAATTCGGCAGCGAGGTCGGCGGCAGCGGCCTTGACCTTCTCCTCGTCCAGGTCGAGCATGACGACGTTGGCGCCATTGCGGGCGAACTCGCGGCAAATCTCGACGCCCATACCGCCGAGCGCGCCAGTCACGGCGCAGACATCGCCCTCGAGCTTAAGCCAATTGCTCATAGGAACTTCCCTTCTTGTGCCTCCCGGTGGGTCGTTCCCATTAACCGACCCACGTGGTTTTCGCTGGTTATCGTATGCTTTGCATTTGCGCAGGTGAATTGCATATTTGTTAGAATGGCGTTAACCGTAGGTTTACACTGTGCGATGCAGATTATTCTCAATTGAGCGCGTGACCTGCGAAAACAACCCCCTGTGGCACCATGCGGTCACAGGCGCGAAAACGGGAGATTGACGTGTACGATCGACGACTTGAGGCCATATCGGCCGCCGCGGAGCTGGGAAGCTTCTCACGGGCGGCGGCAAAATTGCGCGTGTCGACCCCGGCGCTCGTCAAGCAGGTGTCGGGTTTCGAGGCCGAGTTCGGCATCACGCTGTTCGAACGCTCGCACTCGGGTGTCAAGGTGACGCCGGCCGGCGCACTGCTGGTGGATGACGCGCGCTCGATCATGCGGCAGTCCGAGGACGCGCTGCGCCGTGCCCGACGCGCGGCGGGCGATGGCGGTGCCGTGCGCCTGGGCGTGTCGATGATGTGCCCGGGGCGCCAAACGCTGTCGATGTGGACGGGCATCCACGAGATGGAGCCATCGCTGCGATTCGAGATCGTGCCGGTAAGCGATCTCTACGACGAGCGCGAATCCGTCATGCGCAGCCTTGGCCGCGAGGTGGATGTAGTGCAGTCGAGTTTTTCGACTCCGCGCTGGGGCGATGCCTGCCAAAAGCTCCGCATTGTCAACGTGCCGTTTTATATCGACCTGCCGCGCACGAGCCCGCTGGCGCGCAAGACGCGCATCACGGTTGCCGACCTGGAGGGCATGCGCCTGCGCGTGCTCCGTCACGGCAACGACGCTATGGACAGCCTGCGCATCGACCTGTTGGCCGACGGCGGCGTGGACGTGATCGACGTGGACAGCTTTGACTTTGCGCTCTTTAACGAGGCGGAGGAAAAGGGCGACGCGGTGCTCACCTGCGGCGCATGGTCGGGGGTACACCCGGCCTTTGTGGGCGTGCCGTTCCTGTGCGGCCGTGAGGTACCGGTCTTTCTGCACTATCCGCTCGAGCCCACCCTCCAAGTCCAAAAATTCGTCAACGCCATGGCCCAACTCCTCAAGTAGCTCACCTGGAACGGGACTTTTTTGACTCCTTACAAAATGAGGCCCTGGCCAAACGGCCAGGGCCTCACCACTTCTTTTTAGGCTGCGAGAAAAGGCTGCGCGTAGGAGTTCCCCGAGGGAGACGGGGTGTTTGCTCCGCGCGCAGTTTCGCAGCGAAGCGAGAATGTTTGAGCACGGAGTAAACACCCCGTCTCCCTCGGGGAACTCCGTTGGGAGCGTTGGGGCTGTTTTGAGCTACTCCAGCTCAAACGCTCCGGTGTAGAGCTGGTAGTAATACCCGCGCTTGGCGATCAGCTCGTCGTGGTTACCGCGCTCGATGATGCGGCCGTGGTCCAGACAGATGATCGCGTCGGAGTTGCGCACGGTGGACAGGCGGTGCGCGATGACAAACGTCGTGCGGCCCTCCATGAGCTTGTCCATGCCCGCTTGCACGATGGCCTCGGTGCGGGTGTCGATGGAGCTCGTGGCCTCGTCCAGAATCATCGCCGGCGGATCGGCGACGGCGGCGCGTGCGATCGAAATCAGCTGGCGCTGGCCCTGCGACAGCTGCGCGCCGTTGCCGGTGAGCATCGTGTCGTAGCCGTCGGGCAGGCGGGTGATAAAGTCGTCCGCGCCCGCGAGCTTGGCCGCCGCGATGCACTCCTCGTCGGTGGCGTCCAGCTTGCCGTAGCGGATGTTGTCCGCCACCGTGCCG
>CAJMPE010000256.1 GCA_905215275.1 uncultured bacterium
CCAGTGCGGCATCGTCGAGCACTGTCAGCACACGGGCCAGGCGGTCGGCAGGATGCTCGCCAAAGGCAGCGGCCTCGGCAGCAAGCGCCTCGGCCTGCTCGGCACCGCCCTCAAACAGCTCGGCACGGGCACCGGCAACGCAGGCCACATACACGTCGCGCATATGCGCCACCAGGTCGCGCGTCAGCTCAAGCAGGTCATTGCCCTCCTCGACCTGTGCGCGAATGAGCCCATAGAGCTCAGCAATATCACGCTCGGCGATGGCGCGGGCAAACTCGCCCAGAATCTGGTCCGAAACCTCGCCCAAAAGCGAGCGGGCATCGTCCGCATGCACGGCGCCGTTGCCAAAAACGCTCAGCTGCTCCAGCGTGGAGAGCGCGTCGCGCATGCCGCCCTTGGCATGGCGCGCCACAATGGCGAGCGCCTCGTCGTCGTAATCGAAGCCCTCCTGCTCGCACACGTAGGACAGGCGATGCTCGATATCCTCGTTGCCGATGCGGTGGAAATCGAAGCGCTGGCAGCGCGAGAGGATGGTCTCCAGAATCTTTTGCGGATCGGTGGTGCACAGCACAAAGATCACGTGTGCCGGCGGCTCCTCGAGCGTCTTGAGCAGCGCGTTGAACGCCGCCGTCGTGAGCATGTGAACCTCGTCGATGATATAGATCTTGTACTTGCCGCGCACCGGGGCAAAGTTGACGGAGTTGATGATCTCCTCGCGCACATTGTCCACGCCCGTGCGGCTTGCGGCATCGAGCTCGTAGACATCGGGGTGGTTGCCCTCGGCGATGAGCTCGCACTCCTCACAGGCGCCGTCGGGCATGCAGCCGCTTGCGCCCTCGGCGCGCGCCGCCTCGGCGTTGCGGCACAGCAGCGCCTTGGCCAGAATGCGCGCCATGGTGGTCTTGCCCGTGCCGCGCGGTCCGCAGAACAGGTACGCGTGGGACAGACGCCCCTCGGTGATGGCGTGCTCGAGCGTCGAGACGATATGCTGCTGGCCCACCACGGAGTCGAAGGTGAGCGGGCGATACTTTCGGTACAACGATTCCATGGGTGCTCCCCCGGGTATACTGAGTCTTGTTGCCGCGGCGGCCATGCGGTCGCACGGCATACTGCATTCATAATAACCCGTACGGCGAGCCCGCCGCGATAGGAGTCCAAAGAGCATGGCAGACGCAGAGAGCAACCTCGTTCCCTCCGAAGCAGCCGACCAGGTCGAGGTCGCGCTCGAGAAGCAGGCCGCAGCCGACGACAGCATCCTGTACCTCAACGAGTACCAGTACGAAAACGACCTGGTCACCGACTTCGCCCGCCTGGTCGCCTCACCCAGGCGTCGCGGCTCGCTGTATGTCGCCGCGGCAATTGCCGCGCTCATCGGCATCGGCATGCTGGTGGCCGGCGGCAGCTGGATCAAGTTCGGCGTCGTGCTGATCGTGTTCGGCGCCTTTTTGGCCTGGTGGAGCAAAAACCTGCACCACACCCTCGCCCGTGACTTTATCGACGCCGTCGAGGCCGACGAGTCCATGGGTGGCCGCTATCGACGCGTCGCCGCCAACGAGGACGGTCTGATGGTTTGGGGCAGGAGCGGCAAGTCGCAGTTCTTCCCGTTTGAGAAGCTCGACCACGTACTCGACGGCGAGCGCATCTTTGTGGCCATGTTCGCCGACCAGGGCGTGACGATCCCTAAGGACACCTTTGTGCGTGGTGATGCCGAGCAGTTTGGCTCCTTCCTCAAGGCGCGCATCAACAAAAAGCTGCGCATCGAGACCAAGCGCAAGAAGATGAAGGCCGAAAAGGCCGCTGCCGAAGCCAAACAAGATGACCAGCCCAAAAAGGACGCTCCCAAGCAGCGCAAGCAGAAGAAGAACAAGAAGAAGCGCTAAGGCCAAGTCAGACAGGCCACCTCGCCCCGCTACCTTCACCATGCGCCCGAGCGTGCTAAACTAGCAGCATCTATGCCACCGCGAACGGCTTGACCCCGGCCCGCC
>CAJMPE010000257.1 GCA_905215275.1 uncultured bacterium
GCGGCCGATCTCGGACAGCAGAGAGCGACGCTCGCCCTCAAGGCGGGCGATCTCGCCGGCAGCATCGCCCTCGGCAGCACGGGCCTCCTCAACGGCAGCGTTGGCCTCGACGACCTGATCCGAAACATGCTCAAACACGGCAGCGAGATCGGGCTCCAGGCCTTCCAGCTCGCGGATACGACGTTTACGCTCAAGAGCGCCCGAAGCCTCGCCGGCATCAAGCCCCACACGAACCAGGCCGCCGCAGGCAACACGTGCGCCATCGGGGGTCACATAGGTCACGCCGTCAACGACCGGCGCAGACAGCGCACAAGGCAAGTCATCGACCACGTAATAGCCGCCAAGCAATGCCTCGACGACCGGACCGTAGCCCGCACGCACGGACAGGCGATCAACAAGACGGGTACCGGCGGCACCCTCGGCGGCCGCAGAGCCGCTCACGCTGCGCGCCACCAGTAGCGCCTCACCCGAGGCCTTCTTCTGGTCCAGGGCAGCGCGACCGGCGCGCTCAAGTGCGGCAGCGTTATCGAACAACAGGGCATCGATATCGCCGGCGAGCAGCTGCTCAACCAGGCCCTCAAGCTCACGCGGTGCCTCGAGTACATCGCCCAGACGGCCCGAAACATCGTCGCCCAGCGCGCCCACCAGACGGCTTACGAGCGGCGAGCTGTCGGCCATACGAGCATCGAGCTTCTTTTGACTCGCGAGCTCCGAGCGCACCTCGGACAGCTTGTTGCGCGCCTCACCCTCGCGGGCACGCAGGTCCTTGAGGGCAGCGCGTGCCGTCTCGGTGGCCTCGCGCGCATCGCTTTGGGCCTGACGAGCCGCCTCAAGGGCACTCTCAAGCTCTTCAGCACGGTCGCGGCGGCTTTCAAGCGAGGCCGTGACCTCCTCGAGCTGCTCATCGATCTGCTCCTGGCGCGAGGCATACATGTTGTCCTCGACCTCGGCATTGGAAAGCGAATCCTTTACCTTGGCGAGCTCGAGCGCAGCATTATCGGCAACGCGCTGCACATCGCGCTGCTCGCGCGTAAGCTGCGAAATCTGCGCATCAAGCGCCACGCGGCGCTCGTGAAGCTCGGCGGCGGCAGGACCGGCGGCATCAACGTCCTCCTGGGCCTGCATATGCGCGCCGGTCACTTCCTCGAGCTGGGCGCGAGCGTCCTCGAGCTCCTCGACCACACGACGGCGCTGATGCTCGGATCCCGAGATCTGACCGCGCATGTCGGACAGGCGCGACACCATGTTGTGACCCTTTTCCTCGAGCAGGCGCATGTCGGAGTTAATGCGGCCGACCACGTCTTGCATATGACGGCGCTGCTCGCCCAGATCGCCC
The DNA here is from genome assembly GCA_905215275.1 of uncultured bacterium. Lineage (GTDB taxonomy): Bacteria > Actinomycetota > Coriobacteriia > Coriobacteriales > Coriobacteriaceae > Collinsella. The sequence continues at coordinate 1,337 of CAJMPE010000257.1, forward strand.
ACAAACAGGCCCTTTTCCTCGAGCATAACTTGGAGTTTCTCGAGCTCGCGCTCTTTCTCGCCCAGGCGGTATTGCGCGAGCTCAAGCTCGGCAGCGCCCTCCTTGGAGCGGCTCTCCAGGTCGTTCCACTGCGATTGCAGCGAACGCAGCTCGTCAACGGCCAGCATCTGCGTAAGCTCGTTCGCGCGCGAGGACAGCTCTTTATACTTGCGCGCGCGATCGACCTGACGCTCCAGCGGTCGCAACTGACGGGCGATTTCCTTGTTGATATCGCGGGCACGGGTCAGGTGCTCGTCCATCGACTTGATCTTTTTGAGCGCACGCTCCTTGCGACGCTTGTGCTTGGAGATGCCGGCAGCCTCCTCGATCAGGGCGCGGCGCTCCTCGGGGCGGCTCTGCAAAATGGCATCGAGCTTGCCCTGGCTGATGATGGAATGCGTATCCTTGCCCAGTCCCGAATCGTGCAGGATGTCCTGGATGTCCATCAGGCGGCACGGGCTCGAGTTGATGAGGTATTCGCTTTCGCCGGAACGGTACATGCGGCGAGTAAGCGATACCTCGTTGAAATCGACGGGCAGCGTGCCGTCGGAGTTGTCGAGCACGAGTTCGACC
>CAJMPE010000258.1 GCA_905215275.1 uncultured bacterium
GCTCGGCACGTGACCGCGGCGGGGGAGACGGGGATGTTATCGCCCGCGTCTGTGTCGCCGGTTCCCGCACCGTCAGCCCCTGCGCTGTCGGCGGACGCTTCGATTCCGTCGCGTCGGGCACCGGTCGTCTGCGCCGTTTCGGGTTCGGGCGGTTGCGGCAAGTCGACGATCGTTGCCACCATGGCGCATGCGGCGTCGCTGTTGGGTTTGCGTGCCGCCGTGCTCGACTTGGACCTCATGTTTGGAAACCTATACGATCTGCTGGGTGTCGATGCCCCGCACGATATGGCGACGCTTATCGAGCCGTCGGCGGCGGGCGCACTTGCCGAGCCGGATATCGTGGCCGCATCGATGCGCGTCGCCCCGGGCATCACGCTCTGGGGACCTGTCGCGGCCCCCGAGAAGGCCGAGCTCATGGCACGTCCGGTGGAGCTATTGCTCGATGTCTTACGTCGCGAATCCGACGTGGTCTTTGTCGACACCTCGGTCTTTTGGGGTGATGCCGTGGCCGCCGCGGTGGCGGCGAGCGACCGTTGCCTGGTCGTAGGCGATGCGGCGGTATCGTCCGCGACATCCGCTTCGCGCGTCATTGGGCTGGCGAGCCGCGTGGGCGTGCCACGCACGCGCATGAGCGCCGTGTTCAACCGGTTTGGTGCACGCGGTGCCGACGAGGACGTCGCCATGCGCTTCGAGATTGCCTGCGCACTGAGCTCCAAGATCCGCGTTGCCGATGGCGGTCAGGACTTGGCCGCGCTCATGGCATTCGGTCGCGCCGACGAGGCGGTGGGTCAGACGAGCGCTTTTGCGACCAGCGTGCGCGAGGCCACGCGCGAGATGCTCGTGGAGCTGGGCTGTGCCGTCGGTCCCTGGAGCGATATGGTCGCTGACCGCGCGACCCGTACCGAGCGCCCGCGCATCCGTCTTCCCTGGTCGCGTGAGGGTGATTCGCGATGAGTCTGCAGACGCGGATTAAAGCCGCTGGCGCGGCCGCTGCGGCTGCCCCCGTTGATGCGGGACGCCGCCGTGCCGTTAAACGCCGCACCAAGCGTGCGGTGATGGACCGCATGGGCTACGACGAGGTGGCGCGCATCAGCGCCTACGTCGACCCTGCCCTTGCCCGCTCTGAGCTACGTCCGGCGGTGGAAGCGGCGCTCAACGTGGAAGAGCCAACCGACTTGGCGACGCCTGAGCGTGAGACCATCATCGACGAGATTCTAGATGACGTGGTGGGCCTGGGACCTCTGCAGCCGCTCATCGAGGACGACACCGTTACCGAAATCATGATCAACGGCTGTCGCTCTGCCTTTTTTGAGCGCAGTGGCGTTTTGTATCCCATCGAGCACGCGTTTGAGGACGACGAGCAGATCCGTGTGCTCATCGACCGCATCATCTCGCCGCTCGGCCGTCGTATTGACGAGCGTAGCCCCATCGTCAACGCCCGCCTCAAGACGGGTTATCGCGTCAACGCGGTGATTCCACCCGTGGCGATTGACGGGCCAATCCTCACCATTCGTAAGTTCTCGGACCGTATCTGTTCGTTGGACGAGCTTGTGGGGTTGGGGTCACTGCCGCTTTGGTATGCGCAGCTGCTGTCGTGCGCGGTGTCGTTGCGGCAGGACTTGGCGGTTGCGGGGGGCACGGGGTCGGGAAAGACCACGCTGCTCAACGCGCTGTCGTGCGAGATTTCCACCGGCGAGCGCATCGTGACGATCGAGGATTCCGCCGAGCTCAAGTTTGCACATCACCCACACGTTGTTCGTCTGGAGGCGCGTGAGGCGTCAATCGAGGGCGAGGGTGCGGTGACGATTCGCGACCTGGTGACCAATGCTCTGCGTATGCGCCCCGATCGCATCGTCGTGGGCGAGGTGCGCGGTGCCGAGTGCTGCGACATGCTGCAGGCCATGAACACCGGCCACGACGGCTCGCTCACCACAATCCAC
>CAJMPE010000259.1 GCA_905215275.1 uncultured bacterium
AGCCATTCGGTCGACGAGCTCTTGCGCGGTCTGGTGTTATGCATCTGAGGACCACTCGAGCCACGGAGACGCGACGCGGGGTCGTTGCCATAGGACGGCCTCGCGTTGTAAGATGGCCGACCCGTTCCTTGATAACCAGAACGTCCCCGCGATGAGGGACGTCCAGAACCGCGACCCCCGTCGGAGCCGCGGCGATAGTCATTTGTCATACTCAGCTACCGTCTTGTTACTGAGCGGTCGCGGTCGAGCTAGCGCCCGCGGCTGCATCCTGCGAAAAGTCAAGTGTAACGCTCTCGCTGGGCTCCACCATGCCATAAGCGCCCGCAAGGTCGCGAATGCGCGTGTCGGCACCATAGACCGAATGCATGACCTCCAGGTCGGAGCTCTCATCGGTCGCCTTCTCGAGCGTGTTGGTAAGCGCGGCGTTGCTGTTGAGCACCTGGGCCGTAACGCCGGCGAGCGCCACACGGGCGACACCGATCGTCATGAAGATGGCCGCAATGATGCAAAACGTTTTAAGAACGCTCATGAAAACCGGGCTTACCGCCTGGTTTGCCTGACGGCCCGCGCCCGTGTAGACATCAAAGCGCGGCGTGCGCTGCTCGCGGGGAGCAGCGGGAGCCTGCGGTGCCTCACGATAGGCGGGCATGGCGTTCATATCATAGGCGAGTGCTGCGTTTGAGGTGTTGTAGCCCATGATATGCCGCCTCCCATCCCGAGTACGTTGGTAGTGTGTTTAAGCTTCGTTTGTGGTACGAGCGGGAGGTCCAATATCGCGCGGTCGCGTCTACAGACGCTGTGCCACGCGGATCTTGGCTGATCTCGCCCGAGGGTTGCGCGCAACCTCATCGGGTTGGGCAACCAGGGGTTTGTGGGTGATGACCTTGAGTATCGGCACGTTGCCGCACACGCACACCGGAATCTCCGGCGGGCACGTGCACCCCTGGCTCATCTCCTTAAAGTGGTTCTTTACGATACGGTCCTCGAGCGAGTGATACGAGATGACGCAGATGCGTCCGCCCGGGTTGAGCCACCTTGTGGCGGCGTCAAGCCCTCGCTCGAGCACATCGAGTTCGTGATTGACCTCGATGCGAATGGCCTGGAAACTTTTCTTGGCTGGGTGTCCGCCATGCCGGCGAGCGGCAGCGGGGATACCAGCCTTGATGATCTCGACAAACTGGCCGGTGGTTTCGATCGGCTCATGCTCGCGGCGGCGCACGATCTCACGTGCGATCTGCGAGGCGAACTTCTCTTCGCCATAGACGCGTAGAATCCGGGCGAGGTCGTGTTCGTTATAGGTGTTGATGACCTCAGCTGCGTTTAAGGTGTTGTTACCCGGATCCATCCGCATGTCCAATGGGGCGTCCTCGTTGTACGAAAAGCCCCTGCCAGGGATATCGAGTTGCGGCGACGAAACGCCCAAGTCGAACAGGAAGCCATCGACCCCGGGCACCTCGGCCGAGCAAAGCAGCTCGTCCAAGTCGCCGAAGTTGCCCTTCAGCAGCTGGTGTGGTACGCCGGGAACCTCGCGGTCCAGACGGGCGCCAGCGGCCTCAAGGGCCATGTCGTCCTGATCGACGCCGAGCAAAAGGCCGGTCTCCCCCACCTGCGCGGCCATCTTTACCGAATGGCCGGCACCGCCAAGGGTGCAGTCGCAGACGACGGAGCCGCTCTTTAGCTGCAGCGACTCAAGCACTTCGCCGAGCATGACAGGTTCATGCCGATATTCTTGTGTCAAGATCCCACGCTCCATCCGTTACTCGTGCCTTGCCCTTACGAGAAGAAGAGGTCCAGCAGGGCCTCGTCGTCATCGTCCTCATCGGCCGTAGCGCGGTCCCAAACCTCAAGGTGGTCGTAGTTGCCCACAACCGTGACCTCGCGGTCGAGGTTCGCCTGCTTGCGGAGAGACTCGGAAAGACCGATACGACCCGCG
>CAJMPE010000260.1 GCA_905215275.1 uncultured bacterium
GGAGGCGCGTGCCGCCGAGGGCGATGCCGCCGGCGAGATCGCCCGTCTTGAGGGCGAGCGCCGCTCGCTGCTCTCCGAGATCGGCCGCCTGGAGCAAAGTGCCAACAATGCCGAGGTCGAGCGCGTGCGCATTTCCAAGCGCCGCGAGCAGGCTGCCGAGGCCGTTCGTGCCGCACGTCCGCGCGTGGATGAACTTACCCGTTCGCGTGACGAGTCCCGTGCGCAGGCGAGCGACTTAGGCTTGCAGATTGCCGAGGCCAACGACGAGCTCGATCGCGTTCGGCGCGATGACTTCGAGGCCGCCGGTAAGCTCGCCGACGCCAAGGTGCGCCTGGCCCAGACGAGCGAGCGTCTGCGTTCGCTGAAGGGCCGCGTGCCCGATCTGGAGCATCGCCTAGAGGGCATCGACCGCCGTATCCGCGGAACACGCCAGGCCTCGCGCTCGCTTGAGCTGCTGCGCCTTCGCGTCGATCCCATGCACGAGCGCTATTCTGCCCTGTTGGAGCGCGCCTCGGACTGGGCTGCGCGCCTGCGCGATCAGGCAACGCTTGAGGAGGCGGACTCGGCTTCGCTTAAGAAGACCATCGAGGACGCCAAGACCGAGGTCGCCCGCGCCAAAGAGAGGGTCGATGCTGCCGCCACGACGCAAAATGAGTTCAAGGTGGCGCGCGGCAAGCTCGAGGTGCAGGTCGAGGCTGCCATCAAGGCCATCACCGCTGACGGTACCACGGTGCTCGAGGAAGCGCTCATGCTGCCGGCGCCCACCGACCGCGACGCCGCCGAGCGCGAGCTCAACCAGCTCGTGCGCCAGATCAACAATCTGGGCCCCGTGAACCAGGTTGCCATGGAGGAGTACGAGCAGCTCAAGCGCCGCGCCGATTACATCGAGGAGCAACTTGCCGATCTGGAGAGCGCGCGCAAGGCGCTCACCAAGATCACCGTGGCGATCGACCGCAAGATGCGCAAGGCGTTCCTGGTGACCTTTGAGAAGGTCGACGCGAATTTCCGCGAGATCTTCGCCATGCTCTTCCCAGGCGGTCAGGCTCACCTTGAGATGACCGATCCCGAGCATCCGGCCGAGACGGGCATTGAGGTCGTGGCGCAGCCGCGCGGCAAGCGCATCACCAAGATGATGCTCATGTCGGGTGGCGAGAAGAGCCTGACGGCGCTCGCCCTGCTCTTTGCCGTGTACCGTACGCGCACGGTGCCGTTCTATGTGCTGGACGAGGTCGAGGCGGCACTTGACGACGCCAACCTGTCCAAGCTCATCGGCGCCCTCGATGTGCTGCGTTCCGATACGCAGCTCTTGGTAATCTCGCATCAGCGCCGTACTATGGAGGATGCTGACGTTCTCTACGGCGTCTCGATGCAAGCCGACGGCGTCAGTCGCGTCGTCTCGCAAAAACTCGATCGCGAAACCGGAAAGGTCGTGAATGCATAATGGGATTCTTTGACGCACTCTCGCGCGGACTTGAGCGCAGCCGCGAGGCCCTTAACGAGGTCTTCTACTTTGGCGGTGAGGTCGACGAGGATTTTTGGGAGGACCTTGAGGACACCCTCGTTATGGGTGACATGGGTGCCGAGGTCGCCATTCAAGTCTCCGATGACCTGCGTGATGCCGCTGCCAAGAAGAACCTCAAGACCGCCCCGCAGCTTCGCCGCGCCCTGGCCGAGCAGCTCGAGGGCCATTTTGTGCCTGTTGAGCGCGACCCGTTTTCTGATACGCCGAGCTGCGTGCTGTTTGTCGGTATCAACGGTGCCGGTAAGACCACCACGGTCGGCAAGATCGCGAGCGCCATGGCTTCCCGCGGCAAGAATGTCGGGATCGGCTCGGCCGATACCTT
>CAJMPE010000261.1 GCA_905215275.1 uncultured bacterium
ACTGCGGGAATGGCCTATTTGCTCAATGTGTTCGGCTGAGATCGGAAATCAACCGCAAGGCGCCAAAGGTTGAAATGCATCCGCAAGCGGTCGAATTAGGCTAGCCCTACTCGAAGTTCAGCTGCTCCAGACGATCAAAGACCGTGTCGATACGGGTGAGGAAGTCCCACGGATCAAAGATCTCGTCGAGTTTTTCCTGGCTGACGGTGCAGCGCGGATCGGCCTCGAGACGCTCCTTAAAGGTGGGGCCGGAGACACAATCCTGCACCTCGTGCCAGGTGGCCATGGCGTTTTCCTGCACGATCGCATAGGCGTCCTCGCGGGTGATGCCCGTATCGACGAGGGCCAGCAGGACCTTGGAGGAGAAGATGAGGCCGCGGGTCTTGTTGAGGTTGGCCATCATGCGAGCAGGATACAGCTGCAGGCCGTCGATAACGCGGATGAGGCACTGGAACATGTGGTCGAGCGCGATGAAGCTATCGGCCTGGGCGACGCGCTCGGCGGAAGAGTGCGAAATGTCGCGCTCGTGCCACAGGGCAACGTTGTCAAAGGCGACCTGAGCGTTGGCCTTCACGACGCGCGACAGTCCGCAGACCTTCTCCATGGTGATGGGGTTGCGCTTGTGCGGCATGGCGGAGCTGCCCTTTTGACCCTTGCGGAAGGGCTCCTCGGCCTCGAGTGTATCGGTCTTCTGCAGATTGCGAACCTCGGTCGCGATGCGCTCGCAGGTGGCCGCTGTAGTGGCAAGCACGCCGGCAAGGTAGGCGTGGTGATCGCGGCTGATGACCTGCGTGGACAGCGGATCGTGGACCAGACCCAGGTGCTCGCAGACATACTCCTCGACGAACGGCTCGATGGAGCTGTAGGTGCCGACGGCACCGGAGATGGCACCGAAGGCAACGTTCTTGCGAGCATCCTCAAGACGATCGAGATCGCGCTTGAGCTCCCATGCCCAAGAGCCAAACTTCATACCGAAGGTCATCGGCTCGGCATGGATGCCATGGGTGCGGCCGGCGCAGAGCGTATTGCGCTCCTCGAAGGCGCGGCGTTTGCAGATCACGCCAAGCTTCTTGACGTCCTCGATAATCAGGTCACACGCCTGAGTAAGTTGATAGCACAGAGCAGTATCACCCAGGTCGGAGCTGGTCATACCGTAGTGAACCCAGCGGCTAGGCTTGGGCTCGCCCTCGGGAACATCGGCGTCGATATATTCCTTCATGTTGGTCAGGAAGGCGATGACATCGTGGCGCGTGACCTCCTCGATCTCGTCAACCTTCGCCTTCTCAAAGTTGGCGTGGTCGCGAATCCACTGGGCCTCTTCTTTGGAAATACCGATCTTGCCGAGCTCCGCCTGGGCCTCGCAGGCCAGGACCTCAATCTCCTGCCAAATGGCGTACTTGTTCTCGAGGGAAAAGATGTGTCCCATCTCCGGGCGGGTATAGCGATCGATCATAGCGGCTCCTTTTTGGTTATTGGCACGTTGGTCGTAACCCAACCATTGTACCGTGCGCGGGTGCAAGTAACGATAACGGGCATTAACCTAACATTTTGTAGCATAGAGCGGCTTCAGGCGATCTCCTCGGATTCACGGAGACGGTGGGGAAGACTTTGCTGGATTTGCCGTCCCCATGCCTCCCGTGCTCGGTGGAGCGGGCAACGGGACGTCCGCGTATTTGCTTCGCAAATCCGCACCGGCTTCAGGCGAGTCCCTCAGCCTCACGAAGCCGAGGGGGACTTTGTTGAATCGGCCGTCCCCATCTCTCCCGCGCTCGATGGAGCGGGCAACGGGACGTCTGCGTATTTGCTTCGCAAATCCGCACCG
>CAJMPE010000262.1 GCA_905215275.1 uncultured bacterium
AGGGCGGCTCCAATGTTTCCGGCGGTCAGAAGCAGCGCCTGTGCATTGCGCGTGCCCTGCTGCGTCGCCCCAAGATCTTGATCCTGGACGACTCCACTAGCGCCGTCGACACCAAGACCGACGCCAAGATTCGCGCAGGGTTGGCAAGCTATCTGCCCAACACGACCAAGCTCATCATCGCCCAGCGCATTAGCTCCGTACAGGATGCAGACCGCATCATCGTCATGGAGGGCGGCCGCATCGCGCAGATCGGCAACCATGACGAGCTGCTTAAGACGAGCGAGATCTACCGCGAGACCTTTACCTCGCAAAACAAGATGTCTGCCGAGGGCGAAGAGGCCGTCGAAGCCGACACCGAGGCATCCGCAACACAAGCTCAGACCCAGGAAGGAGGCGAGGCACATGAGTAAGGCAACGACCGCCGAGCGCGCGCTCAACCGCAAGGGCGGCACCATGTCGCGCCTCATCAAGACGCTCTTTGGCTTCTACCCCGTGCTTTTGCCCCTCGTCGTCGTCGGCGTGGTGCTCTGCGCCATCATCAACTCCATCGGCGCGACCTTCCTTCAGAGCGCCCTGCAGATTATTAGCGAATCGTGGCAGTCGGGCGATTGGACGACCGCACAGCCCAAGATCGCACAGCTCGTGACCACCCTCGCCTGCATCTACGGCATCGGCATCCTGTCTTCGCTCTTCTGGAACCGCGCCATGGCCATCGTCACGCAGGGCTCGCTCGAGAAGCTGCGCGAGAAGATGTTCAACCGTATGCAGGACCTGCCGATTCGCTACTTCGACACGCACCAGCGCGGAGACATCATGAGCCACTACACCAACGACATCGACACGCTGCGCCAGATGATCAGCCAGTCGCTGCCCAACCTGCTCATGACGACCATCGTCATCGTCACGGTATTCTTTATCATGCTGTACTACAGCGTGTGGATGTGCCTGGTCATTGTGGCCGGCGTCGTCTTTATGACCTTTATGACCAAGCTGCTCGGCTCCAACTCCGCGCGTTTCTTTATTGCGCAGCAGTCCGAGCTCGGCGTGGTCGAGGGCCATATCGAGGAAGTCATGAACGGCCAGAAGGTCGTCAAGGCATTCTGCCACGAGTCTGCCGCCGAGGCTGATTTTGACGAGCGCAACGAAAAGCTCTTCGAGGTCTCGCAGAAGGCCAACATGTACGCCAACATCCTCATGCCTATCCTTATGAACCTGGGCAACCTGCTCTACGTGCTGGTCGCACTGGCAGGCGGCATTTTCCTGGCGCTGGGCGTGCCCAACCTGAGCATCTCGGGCATGACACTGTCCATCGCCGTCGTGGTGCCGTTCCTCAACATGACCAAGCAATTCTGCGGACAGATCGGTCAGATCTCGCAGCAGATCAACGCCGTGGTCATGGGCCTCGCCGGCGCCGACCGCATCTTTGAGCTCATCGACGAGAAGCCCGAGACCGACGAAGGCTACGTGACGCTCGTCAACGCGCAGGTGAACCCCGATACCTGGCAGCTCGAGGAGGCCGACCACCACACCGGCATGTGGGCGTGGAAGCATCCGCACCGCGCGACCGGCGAGATCGAGTACGTACCGCTGCGCGGCGACCTGGTCATGGACAACGTCGACTTTGGCTACACGCCCGACCACGAGGTGCTGCACGGCGTGTCCGTGTTTGCTAAGCCGGGTCAGAAGGTCGCGTTTGTCGGTGCCACCGGTGCCGGCAAGACGACCATCACCAACCTCATCAACCGTTTCTATGACATCGCCGATGGCAAGATCCGCTACGACGGCATCAACGTCAACAAGATCCGCA
>CAJMPE010000263.1 GCA_905215275.1 uncultured bacterium
AGCAACCTGGGCCTCGACCGGCGTGGGGGCCGCCTGGGCCTGGCGAGCCAACTCGGCCTGGATCTCGGCCATGGACTTGCCGCAGCCCGAGCAGAACATAGAGGACTGCTGCAGGCGGTTGTGGCAAAACGGACAATCGATGAATGCAGAAGCATAGGCCGCCGCCTGAGCTTGGCGCTCGAGCTCGTCAATCTGGGCCTGAAGCTGAGCACGCTCGTTGTCGATTGCGGCGATGCCGTCAAAAAGCTCCTCGCGGCCCTGGCGCAGCTCGGTGTTGTCCTTGGTCGCCTCGTACAGGCTGGCACCCAGCTGGCCGGCAAGCTGCTGGCGGCGCTTAAGGGCGTCATTCATCTGGCTCTTGATTCTGTTAACCTGCAGGGCACGATTGGCATCCGCAGCCGTACGATCGAGCGATGCCTGCATCTCATCAAGAAAACCCATGGTGGGTCCTTTCTCGTCTAGGTATAAGGGCGCGGTGGGCCCCTCTCAAATGCGCCCATCATCGCACAGCGGCAGCACATCTGCACGCAAAACGGTGTTTTTCAACAGCGCCGCAACCACGAATGAGAGAAACTAGCCATATTATTGGACATTGTGCGCGAAAGCGGACGGCAATTGCGCCGTCGCCGTCCGCGCCTCATCACGACCGACACCCAAGGGGGCGAAGATGGACAATCAAGGACAGCAGGAGCTCATCGTGCTCGACACGTTTGAGCCCGCGGTTGCCTTTGATCCCGCCAAGCGCGACGAATCGCGCCGCCGCTTCTCGATGTTCCTCGTCCAAAGCGAGGCCGGCCAGGGCGGCACGGGCGTAGTCCAGCGTGCCACCAACACCGCCGGCGAGATCTTTGCCATCAAGCGCCTGCACGTGAGCGACACCACGGACGAGCGCATCGCCGCCGGCATGCGCGCCGTGCTGTTCGAGGAATATCGCAACCAGCTCACCGTCTCGCACCTTAAGGGCTTTCCACGCGTATACGGCTATGGCACCAGCAACGGCGAGCCGCTCATCGTTATGGAATGGGTCGAAGGCTCCACGCTCAAGCACATCACCCCGCAGCTCCCCCACGAGGACGGCGGCGTGCGCGGCGACGCGGTAGCGGCCATCGGTGTTGCCGTGCTCTCAATTCTCAATAACGTACGGCACCTGGACACGGGCGTTGCGCACCGCGATATCTCGCCGCGCAATATCATGGTCGCCACGAGCGAGCGTTCGCTCCAAGACCAGCTTGCCACACTCGACTTTGATATCCGCCTCATCGACTTTGGCAGTTCGACGGCGCTCAATCCCATCGACCCCACCTTTACCGTGCGCGCCGACGTCTGGCGCGGCGGCACGCCCGAGTACGCGCCGCCCGAGATGCTCACCCACGATATCGCGGGCATCGAGACCAGACGCTTGAGCCCCACGGTCGACATCTACGCGCTCTCGAGCGTGCTCTACGAGCTGTATTGCGGACATACTCCGTTTAACCTGCAGGCGCTGGGCACCGCATCGCCCTACCGCGTCAAAACCGAAACGGCCTTTGAGATACCGCAGGCCCGCACGGCCGCCGACGAGGCGCTCGTCAGCATTATCGTGGCGGGACTCGCCGTCGATCAGGAGCGGCGCCCCTCCGTCGAGCAGATGCTCGACCTGCTGCGTGATATCCAACGCAAGACCGGCATCGGCATCGTGCTGGTTTCGCACGATCTGGGCGTGGTCGCCCGCATCGCGGACCGGGTCGCCGTGATGTATGCCGGGAAAATCGTCGAGATCGGGACCGCCGAGGAAATCTTTTA
>CAJMPE010000264.1 GCA_905215275.1 uncultured bacterium
TTGCACCGCCGCCACGTCGAACGTCACGCCCACCGGCTGGTCATAGTCCTCGGACACCGTCGTGGTAGAACTCGTCTGCTTGCTATTGACCTGCGTGTGCGCCGGAATCGTCATATTGACGGTGACCGACTGATTGTCCGTTGTGGTGATCGACTGTTCCTCGGTCTTGCTCGCCTCCCACAACTGGGACATCGTGGTTTCGGCCGAAAACGAAGTCTCGATCTCCTCGCTCGCTGTTGCGGGCACGCCCAGCGACTCCTTGAGGCTCACCGATGCGCCCCACGAGCCGCCTTTGGAATACGATGCGGATTCAGAAGTGCTCGTGCCGACTGTCTCTTCGGTACCGCGGGCGAGCGTGATGCTCTGCGAGGCGTCCTCATAGCCGACGTTAAGTGCCGAGGTAACGAGCTCCTGCTCAGTCTTAGAATCGACAAAGGAATAGCCCGGCGCGTCCTCGGGCGCACAGTTAAGCTTGTTCACGCTGTTGAGCTGCTGAACTCTAAAGTTATAGAACGCGATGCCAAAGCCATTGAAATCGTACTGATAGGTGCCGCCGAGCTTGTCGACACAAGCAATGGTGGCATAGATGACGTCCTGCTCAGTCGTGTCTTTCGACAGTCCGTCGAGCGGCACGTTTTTACGGAAATCGGAGCCCTTCAGCTTGTGACCGATACAGCCGGCGATATCGTCGGTCAAGCGCTCGTAGACCGCATTGAGGCTTTTAGCAGATGTCAGACCACTCTGCTTCGATTTGTCCGCACCATCGGAATGCTCACCGTTGCCGCCCGAAAGCGCATCATACAGATAGATGTAGTGACCCTTACCGAAGTCCTTCTCAAAGCCCTTGCCGGCGTGGTCCCAGTACAAAAAGTCCCCGGAGTCGTCGCCTCCGCCATAGCCAAGGATGTTATAGGCAAGCGATGCCCAGTTGGGCAGCACCTTTTTGACGGCGGCCGTGTAGAACGAGACGTTGTCATACATCGAGGTACGGCCCTCGAGCTTGCCGTCATCGATATCTACAAACGTGCAGTCGCGATCGTTGACCGTAATGGTGAGCGGGTTGACCACGTCGCCATAGAGCTCGTCGCGCGAATCATCCTGGAGGGCAAAACCGGCTGTCGGCATCCCGCAAAGCGCCGTGACCGCAACGACCACCCAGCACAGGGCCATCCGTGCTCCCCGACGCGCTCGTTGCAAATACCTGGTGAGGTTTTTCATCGCAGTCCTCACGTCAGTTGCCAATGTATTGAACCAACGTAAAACGCCGCCGCGTCCACAGGGGCGCGACGGCGCGAAGGGGGGCGTAAAAGGCGCAAATGGAACGCGACTCAGTTAAGCGGAACGCCTGGCCTCGAGCTTGGCCTGAGCGGCCGCCAGACGCGCGAGGGGCACGCGATAGGGCGAGCAGGACACGTAGTCCACGTCGGCCGCGTTAAACAGGGCCTTGATGGACTTGGGGTCGCCGCCGTGCTCACCGCACACGCCAAAGTGCATGCCGGGGTTGGTGGCACGACCCTTCTCGACGGCAATGCGCACGAGCTCCAGCACCGCCGAGTCGATAGTCTCGAAGGGGTTGTCCTTCAAGATCTTCTTGTGCATGTACAGCGGAATGAACTTGGCCTCGGCATCGTCACGGGAAAAGCCGAAGGTGGTCTGGGTGAGGTCGTTGGTGCCAAAGCAGAAGAAGTCGGCATGATGGGCGATCTCGTCAGCGACCAT
>CAJMPE010000265.1 GCA_905215275.1 uncultured bacterium
GTCAGCGTGTGTGCGTCATCGGCGGCGGCAACGTGGCCATGGACGTGGCGCGCTCTGCCGTGCGCTGCGGTGCCGAAAAGGTGAGCATCGTCTACCGCCGTCGCATCTGCGATATGACGGCTCAGGACGCCGAAATCGCCGGCGCCCAGGCCGAGGGTTGCGAGGTTCTGGAGCTTACGGCCCCGCTCGCCATCGAGACGGGCGAAGATGGTCGCGTGAGCGGCCTGCGCGTGCAACCGCAGATTATCGGCGAGCCTCGCCGTGGGCGTCCGGCCCCGCGTGCCGCAGCCACGCCCGAGCGCGTCATTCCCTGCGAGCGCGTGTTTGTGGCCATTGGCCAGGACATCGATTCCAAGCCGTTTGAGGACATGGGCATCGCCTGCAAGTGGGGTCGCGTCGTTACCGATTCGGACGGCGCCGTGCCCAACTTCGATGGCCTCTTTAGCGGCGGCGACTGCCAGACCGGTCCCGCCACCGTCATCCGTGCCATCAACGCCGGCCGCGTGGCTTCGGCAAACATCGACCGCTACCTGGGCTTTGACCACAAGATCAAGCTCGACGTGGAGCTGCCGACCGTGCAGTTTAAGGGCAAGCACGAGTGCGGCCGCTGCGAGCTGGGCGAGCGCGAGGCCGGCGAGCGCATTCACGATTGGAATCTGGTCGAGCAGGGTCTCACCGAGGAGGAGGCGCGCCAGGAGGCGAGCCGCTGCCTGCGCTGCGACCACTTTGGCTTTGGCGCGTTCCGCGGAGGGAGGAACCTGGAATGGTAGAGCTCAACAAAACCACCGTCGGCGACAACAGCGAAAACGGAGCGCACAACATGGTCAAGCTCACTATCGATAATTGCGAGGTCGTGGTACCCGAGCACACCACGATCCTGGACGCGGCCAAGTCCGTCGGCATCCAGATTCCCACCCTGTGCTACCTGCGCGATCTAAACGAGATCGGCGGCTGCCGCGTGTGCGTGGTCGAGGTTGAGGGCTGCGACCAGCTGGTTGCTGCCTGCAACAACTACGTGCTCGATGGCATGGTGGTCCACACCAACAGCCCCAAGGCCCGCGAGGCGCGCCGCACCAACGTGCAACTGCTGCTTTCGCAGCACGATTCACGCTGCACGAGCTGTGTGCGCAGCGGTAACTGCAACCTGCAGACCATTGCCAACGACCTGGGCATTTTCTATCTGCCGTTTCAAAGGCATTTGGCGGGCGAGGGCTGGGATTTCGATTTCCCCATCATCCGCGAAAACGACAAGTGCATTAAATGCATGCGCTGCATCAAGGTGTGCGAGAGCGTACAGGGCCTAGGGATTTGGGACCTGACCAACCGCGCCACGCATACCGCCGTGGGCACCCGCGGGCGCGTGCCGATCGGCAAGACCGATTGCGTCGCGTGCGGCCAGTGCATCACGCATTGCCCGACGGGCGCGCTGCGCGAGCGCGACGACACCGAGACCGTGTTTGACGCGCTCGCTAATCCCGACAAGATCGTGCTGGTGCAGATCGCGCCTGCCGTTCGCAGCGCCTGGGGCGAGGAACTCGGCATTCCGCGCGAGGAGGCAACCGTCGAGCGTCTGGCTTGCGCGCTGCGCCGCGTGGGCTTTGAGTACGTGTTCGATACCGATTTCTCGGCCGACCTCACCATTATGGAGGAGGGCAGTGAGTTCATCGAGCGCTTTACCCACCGGAACAAATATCACT
>CAJMPE010000266.1 GCA_905215275.1 uncultured bacterium
CTGCCATTCGGACTGCTTGCAGTCGCGCAGCTCGGCCACGGCCTCGTCGTCGCCCTCGAACTCGGCGATGGCGGCCAGGCGGTCGAGCGTCATGTCGTAGGCGGCGTCCTGCACCCTGCGGGCGGCGCGGCGCGCCTTGGCCACGGTGCCCGCGTCGGTGCGGGCGGCCACGGCCACCTCCTCGTCGGGAATGTCGAGCGCCAGCATGGTCTGCACGCCGCGCGACTTCTCCTCGGCGGTCAGCCCCAGCTTGGCGTCGGTCTCCACCATGGCCTTGGCGGCCTCCACGCGCGCCAGCTCGGCGTCGTCTAGGTCGTCGTAGACCTCGGCGAGGAAACGCTCGGTGCCGATGGCCCTCATGGCGCGCACGCGGCACTCGCCGTCGATGATCCAGTAGATGCCGCCCTCCTTGTACAGGATGGGCTTCATGACGGGCTGGCCGGGGTTGAGGCGGTTGGCCTTGAACTGCGCGGCCAGGCCCGCGATGTGCTCGGCGCTCTCCCTGGTGGTGAAGTCGCGCGGGTTCATCGGCTCGCCGTCGGCGCGCTCGTAGGGGTACACGTCGCAGATCGCGACCTCCTCTAGCGATTGCATGCGCGGGCCTCCTCGTCTACGACCACGCGGCACTCCATGCCCACCAGGAGGGCGCGGCACGCCACGCGGGCCACCTCGCCCATGAGCGCGATGCGCTTGGTGGGCACGGGGCCGTTCTTGATTTGCGCGGCCATGCAGGCGGCCCCCATGTTGAACGCCTGGCGCATGGCGGCGTCGAAGCCGCCGTCGCCCGGCTCGGGCACGGGGACGGCGCGCTCGATGCGCTTCAGGATGCTGTCCACCGTCTTGTCCGCGACGGTCTTGCTGATGATTTCCGTGAGCATTTGGGTCTCCTAACTGGGAAAACTAAAAGTGATAAAAACTTTTCAGGATTTCGGAACTTTTTTCTCTATGCGCTCCTTGCGCTTCTGCGCCGCCTTGACCCTGCGGTACAGGTAGCGGCACAGCCACCGCTCCATGGCCTCGTCGTGCGCCTCTGCTGCCTTGTCGGCGGCGTAGCGGCTCATGCCCGAGGTGTCCGGGGCCTGCGGCATGGGGTCGGCGCGGCTCTCTCGGCCGCACTCGGTGCGCTCGTAGGTGCGGCGCTCCTCTGCGGTCAGCCTCGGCAGCAGCTCGGCTATGCGGGCCTCTATGGCCTCAAGCTGCTGCTGGCGTCTGCACGGTTCGCAGATGCCGTCCTTGCCGAGGGTCGCCCTGCGGCACCCGCACGACGGGCACAGCTCCAGGCGGTGGCGGTAGCAGGGCAGGGACACGTGGCCGCCGCTGGCGTTGATCACGCGCCGCGCGTTATCCAACTGGTTCTTGGACAGCCGCAGCTCGCGGCGAATCTCGCGGGCGGGCACCTTTCCCGCCAGCTCGGCTATGCGGTCGAGGTCGGCCTTGCGCCACGCCCTGTGTGGCCTGCCCTTGTCTCGGCGGGTCACTCGTCGCTCACCTCCACGACCACGCGGGGGCGCGCCCTGTCGGTGAGCACCCTGTCGGGGCACTGCTCCACGTACTTGCGGGAGTCGTCCTTGATTACGCCCGCCGCCACCAGGCCGTCGAGCACGAACTTGATTCCGCTGCGCACGTTGTCCCAATCGCGGCGGGCGTTAGGCTCGAACCACACAACGCGCACCATGAACCGCTT
>CAJMPE010000267.1 GCA_905215275.1 uncultured bacterium
CGCCTTGAGGCGGGCACGCTCAACGGTCATGGCATCGCGGGCCTTTCCGCTGGTCTCGACTTTATCGAGGCCCAGGGTGGGGTCGAGGCGATTGCTGCCCACGAGCGTGCGCTCGCTGATCGCTTCCTTGCCGGTGTGCGCAAGATTCCGGGGATTAAGCTCTACGGTGCCTTTGACCAGCAGGCGCGCTCTGCGATTGTGTCGCTCAACGTAGCCGATATCGACTCTGCCGAGATCTCGGATGCGCTCATGCAAGGGTGGGGGATTTCGACGCGCCCCGGCGCCCATTGCGCCCCGCTCATGCACCGTGCGCTGGGGACCGAGCGCCAGGGCGTCGTCCGCTTCTCGTTTGGGTATTTCAACACTACCGAAGAAGTCGACACGGCTATCGATGCTCTGTGCGATTTAGCCTGCTAAAGCTGCTAGACCGTTTATACTTGCGGGACGGGTGTATTTGCCCGTCCCGTTTTTGTTTCGACCCGAAAGGTGTGCCTATGGCCTCATCCGCTCCGCGCGGCCTGCGCTCCGACCATGTCGTTACCGTCGGCATTGCGCTGTTCTCGATGCTCTTTGGCGCCGGTAACCTCATCATTCCGCCGTTGCTGGCGCTCCAGGCCGGCACGGCCACACCGCTTGCCATGGTTGGCTTTTTGATTGCCGCCATCGGCCTGCCCGTCATGGGCTTTATCGCCGTGGCGCTTGCCGGAACGGCGCGCGAGCTTGCCGGCCGCGTGCACCCCAAGTTCGGTGAGTTCTTTGTCGCGGCGGTGTATCTGGCCATCGGCCCGTGCCTGGCCATTCCGCGTACGAGCTCCACGGCCTTCGAGATGCTGGTGCCGCTGCTGCCCGAGGGCGTTTCGCTTGGCACGGCTCGTCTGGTGTTTGCCGTTGGCTTCTTTGTCGTCGCGTTTGTGCTCACGCTGCGTCCGGGTGTCATAACACGCGTGCTCGGCCGCATTACGGGCCCTGCGCTCATTGCGCTCATCGTGCTGGTTGTGGGTGCTGCCGTGATCTCGCCGCTGGGACCCGCTGCCGTGCCTCAGGCTCCCTACGATGCAGGCGCTGCCGTGCAGGGCTTTTTGACCGGCTATCAGACCATGGACCTGCTCGCGTCGCTCGCCTTCGGCATCATCATCGCCGAGACCATCCACGAGCTGGGTGTTACCGATGACAAGCGCGTGGCCTTTGAGATTTCGCGTTCCGGCGTTATCGCCGGCGTGCTCATGGCCATCATCTACTGTGGCTTGGGCCTTGCCGGAATGCAGCTCGGCACCGTGATGCCCGACGCCACCAACGGCGCCGCCATCCTTGCCCGCTCTGCCTCCATGCACTTTGGCCTTGCCGGCACGGTCGTGGTCTTCGCCATCTTCTTCCTCGCCTGCATGAACGTGTGCATCGGCCTCATCAGCTGCTGCTCGCGCTACTTCTGCGAGACGTATGTGGTTAAAGGGGGAGCGGAGGCTTCCGAGGAGGCCATGCGCCGTCCCTTTGCGGTTCTCGCCTTTGTGTTCGCAGCGTTTTCGTGCGTGCTCTCCAACGTGGGCCTCGACGTGATCCTTATGTTCTCGGTGCCTATGCTCAATGCCCTGTATCCCGTTGCCATTGTGCTGGTACTTATGGGCCTGATGCACGGTTTTTGCGACGCGCATCCGCAGGTGTGGGTTTGGGTCGGCGGCGTG
>CAJMPE010000268.1 GCA_905215275.1 uncultured bacterium
TACACCATCAAACGTCGCATGCGAGCCGCGCAGGCCAAGTTGCGTCAGGACCGTTCGCTCGACGATGAGGCCCGTCGCGTGCTGACGATGCAGGCGGTACAAGATTCGCAGCGCCAGCGCGAGCTCCAAAAGTCGATCGGTGGCGTGGCCGACCCGTTCCGTTTGATCGGTTTGGAGACCGCGAGTGCCGATCAGGCCTAGATGTTGTGGTCAACCAGCGTATTCTCGCCTATATCCTGTCTTTATTTTGGGTATAGACGTCAATGTGTGTGCTAAAGTATTGAGTCCTGTGGACTATGAAGGGAGAATCTGTGCCAAAAAAGACTGAGAGCACGGGTACTGGGCTGGAATCCTACGTTGCAAAGCTCATGGGCAACGGCTCAAACAGGACTTCGGTAACCGAGGACGAGATTCAGGTCGCCCTGAAGGATATCGATGTCTCCGATGAGCAGCTCAACGCGGTGTATTCCGCGCTGCGCAACAGCGGCATCCAGATTATCTCCGCGAGCGGAAACGACGACGCCCCGATGGGCGTCGACGATGACGATAACGATACCGACGATTTCGATGACGACGACGAGCACGATTCTGGCTCGCTTGACGATCACGAGCTTAAGATGGCCCGCCAGGCCGACGCCGAGATGGGCTCTTCCAAGAGCAAGAAGAAGCGCACCGTGCGCACGTCTCGTTCGCGTTCGCGCGTGCGCGGCATCGATGCCTCCACGGTGATGCTGACCGGCGACCCGGTTCGTATGTACCTCAAGGAGATCGGTAAGGTCGACCTGCTGACCGCATCTGAAGAGGTCGATCTGGCCATGAAGATCGAGGCCGGTCTCGAGGCTACCGAGAAGCTCGAGGCTGCCGATGCGGGCGAGATCGAGCTCACTCGCGCCGAGATGCGTCGTCTTACGCGTATTGAGAACGTTGGTCTTGAGGCCAAGCAGGCGCTCATCAGCGCAAACCTGCGTCTGGTCGTCTCCATCGCCAAGCGCTATGTTGGCCGTGGCATGCTGTTCCTGGACCTGATCCAGGAGGGCAACCTCGGTCTGATCCGCGCCGTCGAGAAGTTCGACTACCAGAAGGGCTTCAAGTTCTCCACGTACGCCACATGGTGGATCCGTCAGGCCATTACGCGCGCTATTGCCGACCAGGCCCGTACCATCCGTATTCCCGTGCACATGGTCGAGACCATCAACAAGCTCGTCCGCGTGCAGCGTCAGCTCCTCCAGGACCTGGGTCGCGACCCGACCCCCGAGGAGATCGGTGCCGAGATGGACATGAGCGCCGACCGCGTCCGCGAGATCCAGAAGATTTCGCAGGAGCCCGTGTCGCTTGAGACCCCGATCGGCGAGGAAGAGGATTCCCAGCTGGGTGACTTCATCGAGGACTCCCAGGCTATCGTTCCGCCCGATGCCGCCAGCTTCTCGATGCTGCAGGAGCAGCTCACCCAGGTGCTCGATTCGCTTGCCGATCGCGAGCGCAAGGTTATCGAGCTGCGCTTTGGCCTTGTCGACGGACATCCCCGCACGCTCGAGGAAGTCGGTCGCGAGTTTGGCGTCACGCGCGAGCGTATCCGCCAGATCGAGTCCAAGACCCTGGCCAAGCTCCGCCATCCCAGCCGTAGCAGCAAGCTCAAAGACTATATCGAGAGCTAGTCAAGCAAG
>CAJMPE010000269.1 GCA_905215275.1 uncultured bacterium
CCGCTGCTTGGCGGTCGCCAGGCGCGCGGTCGCCCCGTCGTAGGCGCCGGCGAGGTCCCTGATGCCCTCGACCTCGGGGGAGGGGACCCATACGGGGGAGATGTCGTGGGCGAGTATCGCCTTGGCCATCCTGGCGGCGTCGTTCCTGTCGTTCTTGGAGGCCGAGTCGGCGGCCGACCTGGGGATCTTCGAGACCGCGGCGACGACGCACTCGACGCCGAGCCCGGCGAGCTCCCTTTGCGGGGCGAAGCCGAGGTAGCCGCTCTCGTAGGCCGCGAGCGACGGCCCGGGGAACCCATCCATCCACCCGGCGATCTCGCCCCAGGGGTTGCCGGAGAACCTCCTCGTCACGGCCTCGCCGGTGTCCGCGTCGAGGGCGCAGACGGTGGTCGACCTCAGGTGGACGTCCATCCCGAACGCGGTAGAATACTTTGGCATGGGAGCCTCCCAACCTCGTTGCGGCGCGGCTGCGCCTATGGCACTTCAACATCATTGTCGCAGCCCCGACCCGCGGTCACGAGCGGGGGCTCCTATCTTTTTAGTGCCCTCGGATTGGGTCATAGTGTCTGTCGGTGCCATAACATCGGCGTTGCCTTGGCCGTCAATAGTCATTGGGGACGTTCTTAAATGACTAGTCAAAAGGGACACTCTTGCGGCAGCTGGGGACGTTCTTTATATGCCGGCACTTGGGGACAGTCCCTAAGTGTCGGCAGATTGGGACATTCCTTTGCAAGATGGCGCTGAAGATTGTCCCCGACGACTAGTCGTTTAAGAACGTCCCCAACGACTGGTCGTTTAATGCACCAGTTTCTGTCGAGTCGGTGCTCTTTGCGGGTTGCCCGTATAATGGTTTGCGTATGAACCGCAACCGAGGAGTTCCAGTTTATGGACCAGAGCCTTTTTAAATTCGACCTGATCGCCGAGGACCCGACGACGCACGCGCGTGCCGGCGTGCTGCACACCCCGCACGGCGACATTGAGACACCGATCTTTATGCCCGTGGGCACCAAGGCAAACGTCAAGGGTATTCCTGCCGAGACCGTCAAGCAGCTCGGCGCCCAGATCGTGCTTGCCAATACCTATCATCTGTCCATGCGTCCGGGCGAGGACACCATTGCTGAGCTGGGCGGCCTGCACAAGTTTATGAACTGGCACGGCCCCATCCTCACCGACTCGGGTGGTTTCCAGGTCTTCAGTCACAACGACGCCGTCAAGCTCACCGATGAGGGCGTGCGCTTTATCGTCAACGATTACGACGGCCGCCACGTGTTCTGGACGCCCGAGGACAACATGGAAATCGCCATGAAGCTCGGTTCCGACATCTGCATGCAGCTCGATCAGTGCCCGGGCTATCCCGCCACGCGCGCCTACGTTGAGCGCGCCGTTGAGCTGTCGAGTATGTGGGCCGAGCGCTGCTATAAGGCGCATAACCGCGACGACCAGGCGCTCTTTGGCATTGTTCAGGGCGGCATGCACCTAGATCTGCGCCTGCGCTCGCTGCGCCATCTGGAGGACTGCGGCGACTTCCCCGGTTACGGCATTGGCGGCTACTCGGTGGGCGAGGACCACGAGACCATGTTCGAGACCCTGGCACCGCTCGTAAGCGAGTACATGCCCAAGCACAAGCCGCGCTACCTGATGGGCGTCGGCAACCCCACCA
>CAJMPE010000270.1 GCA_905215275.1 uncultured bacterium
ATTTCAAAACTATGCCGGATTACGGGGCTGATTCAGAGACCCCCATCCATACTGGCAATTTTCGATTTTTGATAAGCCTTCTACCTGCGGTTTTAATTTCGCGATTTTTCCCATGGTCAAGGAGTACAGGTCCATCCCCGTAATCCGCCATACTTTTGAAACCAGCCCATTTGGGACCGGCCCCTTATGACTACTTTCGCCCGAACGTTCGCTCAAATGATTTTTCTGGGACGGGGATTAAATAATCATTATGTGCCGAATGATTATTTAATCCCCGTCCCAGAAAAATCATTCCGCATGTTTGACGCAGCTAAAATAGCCCCGTCCCAAATTGACTACCCTGGCATTGGGGATACCATGGTGGCAACCTAGCGAAAGGACGATGTATGGCACATGTCGATGACCAGCGTGTGGCGCGCGTGCTCGATGCACTCGAGGCACAGCACCCCGGCGCGCAGCTGCTTGTGAACGACCCGTGGTCGATTTACTATCTGACCGGTTTTTATGCCGATATGTTCGAGCGGTTTTGCGGCGTGTTGCTCACACGCGATGGCGAGCCCGTGATCTTGGTCAACGCGCTGCATCAGCTGCCCGAGTACGACAATGCCCGCGTGGCCTACCACAACGATACTGACGTCGTGGCCGACGCCATCGCGAGTGAGATCGATCCGACCAAACCGCTCGGCATCGACACCGTCATGCGTTCCGGGTTTTTGATGCCACTCATGGAGCGTCACGCCGCGAGCGAGTTCTTCCTGGGCGACTTTGCCGTCACCGCCGCACGCACCCACAAGGATGCCGCCGAGCAGGAGCTCATGCGCGCGTCCTCGGCCGCCAACGACGCCGTGATGGCCGACGCGATCAAGCTCGTGCACAAAGGTGTGACGGAGCGCGAGATTGCCGATCAGATGCTCGGTCTGTATCGCAAACACGGCTGCGAGGGCTTTAGCTTTCCGCCCATCGTGAGCTTTGGCGCCAACGCCGCCGACCCGCATCATGAACCCGACGACACCGTGCTCAAGCGCGGCGACGTGGTGCTGTTCGACATTGGCGGGCGGCATCGCAACTACTGCTCGGACATGACGCGCACGTTCTTTTGGGGCGAGCCAGACGAGGAGACGGCGCGCATATACGACATCGTGCGCCGCGCCAACGAGGCTGCCAAGGCGCTCATCGCACCGGGCGTGCGCATGTGCGACCTGGACCGCGCCGCGCGCGACGTGATTGAGGACGCTGGCTACGGCAAATACTTTACGCACCGCCTAGGACACTCGATCGGTCTTCAGGACCACGAGCCGGGCGACGTCTCGCTCGTCAACGAGCAGGTCGTAGAGCCGGGCATGGCGTTCTCCATCGAGCCGGGCATCTACCTCCCCGGCCGCACCGGCGTCCGCATCGAGGACCTTGCCCTGGTCACCGAGTCCGGCGTCGAGATCCTCAACGCCTACCCCCACGATCCGGTCCGCCTCGACTAGCCCTTACCCAATAGCCCCTCAATAAGTTGCGGTGGAATAGTTCCCAGATTGGTCCATAAAGGCATAATCCAGGAACTATTTCACCGCAACTGCCAAGGAGCCAAGTCGACCAATTTGAAAGCCTAGAGATGCGCCACGAAAAAGGGCTATCTA
>CAJMPE010000271.1 GCA_905215275.1 uncultured bacterium
GCGCCGGCTGCTGCCGTAACATGCGTGCCGTCGACGGTGATGTCGGAGAGGCCTTCGCCCAGTGCCACGACGACACCGCGGATGCCCTTGTCACCGACGAGTAAGTCGGAGCCGTTGCCCACGATGGTGAGCGGTAGATCGCAGCGGTAGCAGGTATCAAGCGTGGCGACGAGTCCCTGCTCGGTATCGGGCGTGACAAAGACGTCGGCCGGGCCGCCGATCTTAAACGTGGTGTGCTCGCGCATGGGCTCGCTCATGAGCACGTTGTCCTCGCCGGCAACACCGGCGAGCGCGCAGAGCAGGTCCTCGTTAAAAAAGTCGTTCTCGTGCATACGAATATCCGCCTTATGGTGGTCGTTTTCATTAATCGAATGCAATATACCCCACCCGGATGGATTTGGTGCAAAGTAACCTGACCCCAATGCATCACATGGTGCAAAGGGGTCAGGTTACTTTGCACCAATCGCGGCAATAAAACAGCCGTCTACCGGATTGGTAAAGTGTTTATCATCAAGGTAGAGGGACGGTCGCTATACTTTCAAGAGATTGCGCGAATACTCGGAAGGAGCGAGATGGGCAACAAAGTTACTCTCAAGCAGATTGCCCAGGAGGTGGGGCTTTCCCCCTCGTCGGTCTCGCTTGTTCTCAATAATCGGCCCTGTCGCATCTCGGAAGAAAACCGCAAGCTCATTAAGGAGGTTGCGGCGCGCAACCACTATGTTCCTAACCAGATTGCGCGCAGCCTGGTCATGCGCGAGTCGCGCACACTGGGCCTTATCGTTCCCAATATCGAGAGCCGCTTTTTTGCCTCGCTCGCCGGCAGCCTGGAAAAGCGCTGCCGCGAGGACGGCTACGCGCTCTTTATTACCAGCTCGGGTGGAAGCGCCGAGGACGATCTGGAGCTCCTACGGCAGCTGGTGACGCGCGGCGTCGATGGTGTGTTCTTGGTCGTGGGCGACGAGTTTTCCGACGACCGCGCCCTGCGCGAAGAAGTCAGTCATCTCCCCATTCCGGCCGTGATGGTTGACCGTGCCATTGAGGGACTCGAGTGCGACAAGGTGATGTTCGACCACGAGATGGGCGGCTATATGGCCACCCGCTATCTGATCGAGCAAGGCCACCGTCGCATTGCCTGCTTGGTTAATGCGCGCCGTTCCAATACGGGTCGTAAACGTCTTGCCGGCTACGAGCGTGCGCTGCGCGAGGTTGGCCTGCCGATCGACGCGCGTTTGGAGTTTGAGAGCGAGTACTACATTCCGAGTGCATACGAGGCCTCGGAGGCGGTACTTGCAACCGATGCCACTGCTGTGTTCGCAAGCTCGGACAACATTGCGCTGGGTCTGCTCAAGCGCCTGCATGAGATGGGTAAGAGCATCCCGGGCGATATCTCGGTCGTAAGCTATGACAACTCGGCGGCCGACGTTCTCTTTGAGCCGGCGCTGACCGCGATTGAGCAGGATCCCGGCGTGCTCGCCGAGCATGCTTTTGGCTGCATGTCCAAGCGTCTTGCCGGTAGGGGCGGCAGGCGTGCCGAAGAGGTCGTTCTGGAGCCGGCGCTTATCGTTAAGGACAGCGTTCTCGAGCTTACTAAACACGACTAAACACGTTTTAGCAAATATCCGGCCGA
>CAJMPE010000272.1 GCA_905215275.1 uncultured bacterium
CTTTTTGGTTGGCGACTCCATGTGGGCGGTGCCGGACCTGACTTGTGTGCTGCCGTTTGAGCTGGCGGCACCGGTGCCCGCATCGACGGGCGAGGCCGAGTAGCCCGCGCGGTCGACGGCGGTGCAGATATCGTCGGGGGTGACCTGCGCGGGGTCGTAGTCGACCATCATGGACCCGGCGAGCAGGTTGACCGCGACGCTTTGGACGCCGTCGAGTTTGCTCACGGCACGGTCTACGTGCGCCTGGCAGGCGGCGCATGTCATGCCACCCACGTCGAACTTATCTTGAGCCATGGCTTCTCCTTTCTGTAGTTCGGTGTTGTAATTGTTAACCTGCCGATACTATACACCCATACCCCCTGGGGGTGTCCAGTACAAAAGGAAATGTATGACATTTCGTTACAGATGAGGGTGGGTGCCGGGTTGGTGCACCATCCCCGCCCTTCGTCTCAATCTGTAACATCTAGGCCTGATTTTGCCGAGTAACTGTTACAGATCGAGACGAGCCCTCAGCAAAAAACTTAATGTCTCAATCTGTAACATCTGGAGCCGATTTTGCAGGGTTACTGTTACAGATTGAGACAAACCGTCAGACGATGACTCAATATCTCAATCTGTAACAACTAGACCTGTTTTTACCGAGTAGATGTTATAGATCGAGACAAACGCTGGGGCCGGAAGCCCTGCCGCAGTCCACCGCCCTCTAGATACAGAATCCAGGAATCACGCAGGTCCGCTTCTTGGGGTTGTCCGCAGGCGTGGCGTACGTAAAGACGTCGCCGTCGTGCCCCACGCGGTTCATGTAGAGCGTGCCTTCGCTCTCCGATGTGTCGGGGCTCGCCGTTCGTTCCCACCAACAGGCGTCCTTGCCCTTCCACTGGCGAACCAACATCTCGTTCGTGGTATACGGACTTACCTTGAGCTCGCGGAAGAGCTGATACTCCTTGCCCTCGCCGTTGTAGATATCTGCCAGGTAGTGAAAGTTCTCGGTAAATGACTCGGGTGGCTGATTGCCGCAGAGCTCGACCATGGCGGGAAGCCAAAGGGTCGCGGGCAGCTCGCTCAGACACGATGCGCTTCTGGCGGCGCCAACGTTATTCGAGATCTTTTTGACAGATTTGATGAGTGCGCGCAGCTCGTTGGGCAGCAGCTTAAGGCCGTCGCTGTCGAGCCATTCCCGCAGCTCGCAATCTGCCCAGCCGGCGCTCAGCGGTTGGGCCGCGGCGTCGCGTTCGGCAATGCCGGCATCGAACATAAACGTCAGTCCGGCCTTGCCCGTCCCGTCCAGAAGCTCGTCGTGGCGGATGCCCACAAGCTGTGCGCCGACCTCCAGCCCGTTGGTGAGCGTGACGCGCTTGGTACATGGATAGGGGATATGGCCGCCATCGTCGAGCAGGTGATAGCGCTTTGCGATCTCGCGCGCCTCATTACGCGTCTCTGCAGCCTTGATTTTAAGCGAAATCTCCTGCAGCTGATCCCAGGTGTAGTCGCCAAGCGACCCGCGGATGCCGTCGAGGTAGTCGGGAATGCCAAAGCCGTGAGTGGCGGCGCCAATGGCTCCGAGTCCCACGGCGACAGCGGCGAAAAAAAAAAAAAAAAAAA
>CAJMPE010000273.1 GCA_905215275.1 uncultured bacterium
CCTCCAGGTGGCCGACGCCCGCCATAAGGACTTCTTCGCTCGTGCCGTGGTAGATGGGCATGCTCACGTCGATGGAGGGAATCTCGACCCAGCTCATCATGGGGTCGCGGTCAAAGATGAGCTGCTGGGCGTAGGGCTCGATCTGGTCGGCGGGAAGCTCGGTGGCCTCGCCCGCCAGCTGCTCGTTAAAGGAGCGCGCCTGGAGCAGGATGCGCTCGCGCTCCTCGGCAGATAGCGCGTCCACGGTGCTGGACACCGTGCTGATCTGGTTGAACACGCCCGAGGCCTCGAGCCGGTCCAGGATCCACGGCCAGGTCATAAGGCCCACGCCAATAAGGATGATGACGATGGTGATGAGCCGATCGGCCCAGCGCGGCAGCCGCTTGCGACGGCGCTTAGGCTTTGGTTGAGGTTTGGGCTGAGGGCTTGAGCCGCCGTTGTCCGCGGCGTTACTGCTCTTCATATGTTTGGCGCCCTGCACCATCGCCGGTCACTCCTCTACAACTCAAGTTGTCTGAACAAATAATAGCCGATTAGCGAGCTCATGCGCCGGACAACGCAGCTAGACTGCACCGTCCGGGCCACGTAACCCCACTCAACCAATCAAGCCATATGTTGCTTTCATCGTCTCGAGCAACTGCACCATCGTTACGCCCGCAACCCCGATCTGTTTCAGATTGACGTCGCCCACCTCGCAATCTTTAACAAACGCAAGCATATCGTCCTTCAGTTCTCCGCCCAGGTCGACGCCTTCCGACTCGCCAAGCAGCTGAGCAAGCCTCAGCGCATCGCGTTTATGCTTTTTTACCTTCTTCGAATCAACGTTCTCCCCCGCTTCCCTTCTAGCTTTTAGGTCGAGATACGCCTTCGCTTTGAACGGGACAATGTATTCCGTGCCCAGGACCGAAACGCCGCCTACGGTCCGAATTCCCTGAAGGAACAAGCTGTAGTAAGCATCGTCCAACAAAATTGCCGAAAGACTGCTTATGTTTTCATCAACGTGAATTGGCGCCACATCAACCCCCTCACGACCCTTTAGAAAGTCGGGACACTTCGCGAAGAGTTCGATCATATGGGGGTAACCCGGCCTCTTAGGCTCTGTAAACCGATAAAAACATGAGCCTTTGCCTTCGCCCCAGCCGCAGCGGTAACCGCCATCACGCACCAAAGTCCATATAGCTTCTGCCGTCTGAGGCAACCGGTCATCGGCGACAATTACAACATCAAAATCGTGAGTCATCCTAAACGGAAGTCCCGCTTCCGCGAGCAAAATGTCGCATGCCGTGCCGCCGATAAGGGCATACGATCCTGCAGCTTCTTGCATATGCTACTGAAATTCTTGAAGACCTTCTACAGCGCTTCTTGCCATGGATATTCCTTTCCAAACATGCGATCGACTTCGAGCTGAATTCGCTCATCGTCGATTGCCGCCAAAGATAGCGCAAGCGAAATGTCATCGACACGAGAGGAGTCGGCAAACACGGGCGCATAGCGCCACACTTGGATCATCGCCGTTTCGTTATCCGGCAACTCCCCGTCTGCAACTTCGAGGTCGCTCAGTTGACGCCATGCACTTCTTAAG
>CAJMPE010000274.1 GCA_905215275.1 uncultured bacterium
CTCGTCGGCGAGCGAGCCGGCGTGCACGCGCCCGAGCGTGAGCAGCGGCACGGTGGCGCTGCTGGCCACCACCGGCATGGCGCCGGAAGGCATATAGGAGCTGCCCTTGGGCTTTTTGGTCACGGGGTCAATCTGATCCATTCCGCCGTCTTCTATAAGGTGTGACTTACTAATCTGATAGCAGGCCGCCATGCGCTCAATAGCTCCCATACGGGGTTCGGAGCGGCCATTTTCCCACTGCGAAACGGCGTTACCTGTCACACCTGCAATCTCACCCAGTTCATCCTGGGTAACGTCGAAAATCTGCCGTAACTTCTTTATGTTGTCGGATATCGGCATCTCAACTCCTTCCAGGACTTAAATTTATTTTCAATTTTACCAAAATTAATCTTGACCGTGTTCTGAAGATTAATTACAGTTATGGACAGAAAGGAGGGAGTATGAAGTCACTCAAGCAGGCGCGCATGAGCAAGGGCGTAACCAAGAAGGCAATGGCTGAACATCTGGGCATTTCAGGACCTACATACGATGTTTATGAAGACCAACCCGACCGTATGCGCATCGAGACGGCTAAAAAGGCCGCCGACTTCTTGGGCTACAAACCCGAAGAAATTTTTTTCGCTTCAAACTGTAATTAGATTTACCTATCAGAAAAGGAGACACACCATGACCAACAAGAGCCACCAGCCCGAGTTCGTCGCCGAGATCATCGGCAAAACGCTCGACCACCTCATCGACGACCGCAAGCGCGTGGCCGTCAACTTCGAGCTGGCCGAGAACGGCTGCATGGAGGAGACGCACGTCAGCCTCAAGCGCCGCATCGCGGCCATGTGGGGCTTCCAGGCGAGCGGCATCGAGCTTTTGGAGGCGAGCACGACCTGGTTCGAGCTCGGCGGCATGCAGTTCAACGTCTACAGCTCCGTGCAGTTCAGCGTGAACGGCAAGGGCTGGAGCACCGACTTCAAGACCATCGCGCGCGACACCGCGTACGACGAGAAGGAGTAGGCCATGCTGAACGAGGTGACCGTACGGGGGGGGGTTCACCGCCCTCAACGTGAAGAGCGGCAAGTGCGTGCTGCAGTTTGAGCTGGACCCGAAGTTCCGTGACTTCATCCCCAAGCTGGTGGAGTTCACGGGGCAGATGCTCAACATCCACGTGTACGACGACCAGGAGGTGATGTTCGTGGATAGGGACACCGGTGAGGTCGCCTACGAGGACGCCCCGCTGCTTCTGCCGGGCGTCGCGGGCGAATGACCCCGATACAGCGCGCCATGTGCGACGAGTGCGCCGCCATGATGCGCGAGTTCTACAAGGACCCAGAGAACGAGAGGAAGTTCCAGGAATGGAAAAGATCAAGGGAAAGAGGGTGCGCGTCGCAGCCGGCAAGCGAAAGACGCGCACCGCAACGGTTCACTTCCGAACCGAGACCAGTGTAACACCCGAGCAGCGCCGCGAGAGGCTGCAGGCCGTTTTCGCCGCCCTGTTCGTCTGCGCCCTTGATTATCGACTTTATCCGAACACCTCCCACATTCATCCGCACATGTGCGGA
>CAJMPE010000275.1 GCA_905215275.1 uncultured bacterium
CCAGCAGCCCCTTGGCAGAGATGACCATGCCGGGAATGCAGAAGCCGCACTGCACGGCGCCCACGGCGCCAAAGGCGTACACAAAGGCCTCGCGCACGTCCTCGGGCAGGCCCTCGACGGTCACGATGTTGCGGCCGGCGGCAAGAGCGGTGGTCAGCACGCACGCTTTGACGGCCGCACCGTCCACGTGGATGGTGCAGGTGCCGCAGGCGCCCTCGGAGCAGCCGTCCTTGGCGGAGTGAATGTGCAGGTCGTCGCGCAGGTAACGCAGCAGGGGTTTGTTTTGGGTCGTCGTGTGCTCGACGCCGTTAACGGTAAAAGTGAATTCCTGTGCCATGGTGATTCCCTTCTACACGCCGGCGGCGATGCCGGTGCGGTCGTGAATGGCGCCATGCGGGCAGACGACGGCGCACATGCCGCACGACAGGCAGTCCGCGCCGTCGATATGGGCGCAGTTGTCCTCGATGCGGATAGCGCCGGCAGGGCACTTTTTGGCGCACATGCCGCAACCGATGCAGCTGGTGTCGCAGATCTTGCGGGCGATGGCGCCCTTATCGGTGTTGTTGCAGCGCACCAGGATATTCTGGTAGCCGGGGACGAAGGCAATCACGCGCTGCGGGCACGCCATGCCGCACAGGCCACAGCCCGTGCACTTTGAGCGATCCACGCGGGCGATGCCATCGACCAGCGCAATGGCGCCGTGGGGGCAGGCCGTGACGCAGGCGCCACAGCCAATGCAGCCTTCGCTGCAGCGGGCGTCGCCGCCTGCGGAGGCGCAACCGCTTCCGCAGGCAACGTAGGCCACGTTATGTTGAATGGATTTGGCCATAAGAGACTCGCCTATTTCTTAAGAAGGTACGGATAGTTGTCGCGCACGGCCTTGATGGTCAGGCGGACGGCCTCGGGAAGGCCGGTGTTGACGGCATCGACCGAGACGGTGCGGACCGTGCCGGCGACGCGGACCTTAAAGTGATCCTCGTCCACGGCCAGGAAGCCCTCGTTCTCGGAGTTCTCCATGTCCTGCTCGCTCCAGAACAGGGTGAGCTTGTCCTTGTAGGGACGACCCTCCTGGTAGGGGCAGAACACGGCGCAGTTGCCGCACTCGTTGCACATGCCGTCGACATGGACGACCTGATGCTTGGCCAGGCCCGGCACCTTGATGGCAACGTTGGCGCGGTTGGGGCACACGTCGCAGCAGACCTCGCACACCGAACCGCAGCCCAGGCAGCGGGTCTTGGTGCAGTTGCGCTTGTCGCGGCACAGCGACCCCTTGCGCTCGTAGCAGGTGCCCTCGCGACCGGCCTGCTCGTTGCAGTCGGCGTACTTGTTAAAGTCCACGCCGGCGATGGCGCGGGCGACTTCGGCGGCGTCGGCAATAGCCTCGACCACGGTGGCCGGACCGCGACGGCAGTCACCTGCAGCCCAGACGCCCTCGACGCCGGTGGAGGTGGCGGCAAGGCGGCCGCGACGGTCGTGCTCGACGCCCGCAGCATCGTACAGGCTGGCATCGATGCCCTCGCCCACGGCGCAGATCACCGTGGTGGCGGG
>CAJMPE010000276.1 GCA_905215275.1 uncultured bacterium
GCAGACGGTGTCGCGCTCGAGCAGGCACTTTTTTGTAGTTGTTTCATATTCGGCCTTGATAGCGCTTAAATCCATAGGATATTCCCTCGAAAATGAAGTATTAATATCCTCGAAAATCGAGTACGATATTCCTCGAAAATAAAGTATCCCCACTTCAGATAAGGATATTAGGCTATGGTCGCATATGGAACCGAAAAGCCCCAGTCGTATCGCCCGCGTCTTGTCGATGAGCGACTGCAGAGGCTGCTCTCCACCTTCGGCGCAGTCGAGATTCGCGGTACCAAGTGGTGCGGCAAGTCCTGGGCGGCGCTAGCGTTCGGCGAGAGTGTTGTGCATCTGGACGACCCTAACGTTAAGGCGTTGGCTGAGGCTGACCCTATGCTGGCGCTGCAAGGCGCGCACCCTCACGTCGTCGATGAGTGGCAGGAGGTTCCCTCCACCTGGGATGCCACGCGCCGCGCGGTCGACGCGGCCGGCGGCGAACGTGGCTTGTTCATTCTCACGGGCTCTTCAACCCCGGCCAAGGACGCCGTTACCCATAGCGGTGCTGGGCGCATCGCGCGCGTGGATATGAGCACCATGACGCTGTGGGAGCGCGGCCTGTCCACGGGCTCGGTGTCGCTGTCCGGGCTGTTCGAGGGCGCGTTCGATCCGTCGGCATGCGAAACGTCGCTGGCGCCTTTGGCCGATGCCATATGCTGCGGTGGCTGGCCCGCCCTTGTTGGGGCCGATGCCCAGACGGCCGCAGAGGTCGTCGACCAGTATCTCGATGCCATGTTTGAGGTCAGCGTTCCCAAGAAGGGCGGAACGCCCGACAT
This sequence comes from uncultured bacterium, assembly GCA_905215275.1. Lineage (GTDB taxonomy): Bacteria > Actinomycetota > Coriobacteriia > Coriobacteriales > Coriobacteriaceae > Collinsella. The sequence goes on from CAJMPE010000276.1 coordinate 819, forward strand.
GGCGCGGCGCATCGTGAGTTCGCTCGCGCGCAACGTCGCCACGGCCGCCACCCTGCAGACCATCGCCCAGCTGGGAGACGAGGTCGGGGCTCCGGCGGCGTCCACCGTCACCTCCTACCTGAACATGCTTGAAGGCATGTACGTTATCGAGAGCTTGCCCGGCTGGGACGCCCCCGTAAGGGCCAAGTCGCGTCTGCGCACCAAGCCCAAACGCTACTTTGCCGACCCGTCTATCCCGGCCGCAGCGCTTGGTATGGGGCCGGAGAGGCTGCTCTCCGACGGGCAGACCTTCGGGTTGCTCTTCGAGTCGCTGTGCGTCCATGACCTGCGAGCCTATGCCGCGTGTCTCCCGGGCGCGCACCCGGGGTCGCTTCGCTACTACGGCGATTCGGATGGGTTGGAGGTTGACGTCGTCATCGAGCTTCGCGACGGCCGCTGGGCGGCGTTGGAAATCAAGCTCGGCGAGGCCAAGGTGCCCGACGGCATCAGGAATATCGAGCGCTTGCGCGAAAAGGTCGCCTCCAACCCGGCGGCACGCAACCCCAAGCCCGAGTTTTGCGCCGTTGTCACTGCGACGTCTCCCTTCTGTCGCTACGACGCAGCCCATGACGTCTACGTTTTCCCTATCACTGCCTTGCGGCCGTAAGCGCAGTCGTCGACCCGACTGAAAACAGGGGGCGGAGGTGTGTTTGCTACGAT
>CAJMPE010000277.1 GCA_905215275.1 uncultured bacterium
GGCGCAAAGCCCATAAAGGACGACATGTAGTTCTCCTTGAGGTAACCGCCGTTCTCGTCAGCACGCTCGGCCGTACCGGTCTTGCCCGCCACGTCATAGCCATCGACCGCACCGCCAACGCCCGTGCCTTCGGACACGACCGTCTGCATGCACGATGTCACCTGGGCGGCAGCGTCCTCCGAAATCGCGCGCTCGCCTTCGCCCCAGTCCTTCTCATCGCCCTTGCTGGACTTATAGAAGTGCGGAGTCATCATCACGCCGCCGTTCGCGATACCGCCCACGGCACGTGCGACCTCAATCGGCGAGACGGACAGCGCCTGGCCAAAGCTCATCGAGCCCAGCGTGGCGCCGTCGTACTGGTCGCGCTCCTTGACGATGCCCAGACTCTCACCCGGAAAATCGACACCGGAGCTATGACCGATACCCCACTTGTCCACATAGGTGGCAAAATCATCGGCACCGATCTTGCGTCCCACCAGGACAAAGCCCACATTGGACGAACGGCGCATCATCTCGCGCACGTCCATGGTCATGGTGTAGTCGCGCTTGTCGGCGTCGGTAACGGTGTCGTCGCCAACCTTAATGCTCGCCGGCACCTCAAACGACGTGCTCGAACGCACGGCGCCCAAGTCGAAGCCGGCACCGGCCACGAGCGTCTTAAAGACCGAGCCGGGCTCATAGGCATCGGTAACCAGGCGCAAGTTCATGTCCTCGGTCTTGGCGTTTTCCAGATCGGCCTGGTCATATGTCGGATACGAGCATGCCGCCAGAATCTCGCCCGTCGTGGGATCGGTGACCAGGGCCGAGCCGTTCTTGGCCTTGGTCTTTTCGACCGCCTCGGCCAGGGCGTCCTCGGCGGCGCGCTGGATATTGACATCGAGTGTCGTCACGATATCCACGCCGTCCACCGCCGCCACCTTTTTATAGGCGCCGCCCGCGATATAACTACCGTCCCTCGCCCGCTCGCGCACCAGCGAACCGTTGGTTCCGGTCAAAAGCTTGTTGTACTGTTTTTCGAGGCCCGTCAGACCGTCGTTGTCCACGTTTACCACGCCAAGCACCTGCGATGCCAGGTTGCCGTAGGGGTACACGCGCTTCATGGCCTGCTCAAAGAGCACGCCTGGCAGGTTCTTCTTCTCCAGCGCCGCGGCATCGTCCTCGTCCACCTGACGTTTGATATACACCCAGGTGCCATCCGACTCAACGAGCTCGCGACAGGTCTTTTTATCGATTCCCGTAGCTTTGACCAGCGCCGATACCGTCTTGTCAACGTCCTCGATAAGCTGAGGATTCACGGCGATGTTGCGGCATTCGACCGACGACGTCAGCACGTTGCCGTTACGGTCGTAGATGGTACCGCGCTTGGCATACAGCGTCTGCGCAAGCAAGCGACGTGCATCGGCACGGTCGCGTAGCTTATCGGCTTCCACAATTTGATAGTCGGCAAGGCGAAGGACGCCCAAACCCAAGCCAAACCCGATGAAGCCCATGACG
>CAJMPE010000278.1 GCA_905215275.1 uncultured bacterium
GAATATAGGGGTAGCTAAAACAGCCCCGTCCCAAATTAGCTACCCAAAAAATCATTGGGGAATGGTGCGTGGCAAGCGGGGGTCTTCGGGGTATAAGACGGCTAATTGTATGCCGCTTTTTGAAAGGAACCCTTATGCCCAGCGTTGCCGTTCTTGCCGCCGATGGCTTTGAAACGATTGAATGCCTGACCATGGTCGATGTCATGCGTCGCGGCGGCGTGCGTGCCACGCTCGTCTCGATCATGCCCACGCGCGAGGTCGTAAGCTCGCTGCAGATTCCCGTAACTTGCGACGCACTCTTTGACGAGATTAACTTTGACGAGTACGACTGCGTCGTGCTGCCCGGCGGTCTGCCCGGCGCCACCAACCTGCGCGCCGACCAGCGCGTCTGCGACGTAGTCTGCGAGTTCGCCGCAACCAAGCATGTTGCCGCCATCTGCGCCGCCCCGTTTATCCTGGGCGAGCTTGACCTGCTCGAGGGACGCCACGCCACGTGCTTCCCCGGCTTTGAGAAGAGCTTCCCCGAGGGCGCCTATACCGGCGAAAAGGTCACGCACGACGGCAACATCATCACTGCCAGCGGCATGGCCCAGTCGCTCCCCTTTGCGCTTGAGCTGCTGCGTACGCTCGCCGGCGACAAGGCTGTCGAGAAGGTTGCCGAGGGCATTCAGCTATGATTTTGGCTTCGCAATCACCGCGCCGCATCGAGTTGATGCGCGAAGCGGGCTACGACATCCGCGTCATTCCCGCTGACATCGACGAGACTCCTTTTGATGACGAGGCCCCGCTTACGCTTGTCGAGCGCTTAGCTCGCACTAAGGCTGCCGCCGTTGCCGCCGAGCACGCCGAGCCCAATGAGTTGACCATCGCGGCCGACACCATCGTCACCTTCGATGGCAAGCTTTTGGGCAAGCCGGCAAACGAGGACGAAGCCCGCGCCATGCTCCACGAGCTCTCGGGGCGCACGCACCAGGTCGCAACCGGCGTCTGCATCGTTAAAGCCGGAGACGCCACAGCCCCGCACGCCGCTGAGAGCCTGTCGTTTGTCGATGTGACCGACGTGACGTTCTATGAGCTCACCGACGAGCAGATTGAGCGCTACGTCGCCTCAGGCGAGCCCATGGACAAGGCAGGCGCCTACGGCATTCAGGGCACAGGCGGACGCATGCTCGTGCATGATATTTCGGGCGACTTCTACAACGTGGTGGGCCTGCCCATCGCTCGCGTCGCGCGCGCGATTCAAAAACTATCGTAATTGTATCTGGCGCTGGGCATCCCCCAGCGCCTACAATTTTGGCGTACCGTACGGATCCCGACCGGGCATAAGGCCCGGCGGAAAACCGATAGGAGTAAAACATGGATACACTGCTTGAGGCCATTGACGTTTGCGATGTCGATGGCTTTTGCTTTGGCAACTATACGGACGAGGAGGCCGGCACCGGTTGCACCGTAATCGTGGCACCCGAGGGCGCCACCGGCGG
>CAJMPE010000279.1 GCA_905215275.1 uncultured bacterium
ATTGATAAACCGTTTCATCAGCGGTTCTGCCTGCTCAATTGTTCAAATAATGATAAATACTCTGGTAAAGCTTCCAGTTTCCAGCATAATGAATGACGTACGTGCATCGCGGCTGGGTTGGGACGACCTTCTGTGCCGTGCGCATCTTGTCTAAAGAGGATGAAAGGAAGGCACAATGAGCGACGAAGAGCTCAAAAAGGTTGCCAACGAGGTAAGGAAGGGCATCGTCACCGGCGTGCACGCTGCCAAGTCCGGCCATCCGGGCGGTTCGCTCGGCGCTGCCGACATCATGACCTATCTGTACTTTGAGGAAATGAACGTCGACCCGGCCGACCCCCGCAAGGCCGACCGCGATCGCTTCGTGCTTTCCAAGGGCCACTGCGCGCCTGGTCTGTACGCCGTGCTCGCCGAGCGCGGGTTCTTCCCCAAGGAGGATCTCGAGACGCTGCGCCACATCGGCAGCCACCTGCAGGGTCACCCCAACATGAACGACACCCCGGGCGTCGACATGTCCACCGGTTCGCTCGGCCAGGGCATCTCCGCCGCCGTGGGCATGGCCGTTGCCGCCAAGCACTGGGGCGATGACTATCGCACCTACGCCCTGCTGGGCGACGGCGAGAGCGAGGAGGGCCAGGTCTGGGAGGCCGCCATGTTTGCCGGCAACCAGCAGCTCGATAACCTCTGCGTGATCGTCGACCACAACGGCCTGCAGATTGACGGCCCCGTCGAGGAGGTCAACGACCCCATGCCGCTCGCCGACAAGTTCCGCGCCTTCAAGTTCCACGTGGTGGAGCTCGCCGACGGCAACGACTTCGATCAGATCCGCGCCGCCTTTGCCGAGGCCCGCGCCACCAAGGGTCAGCCGACTGCCATTATCGCCGAGACCATGAAGGGCAAGGGCGTCTCCTTTATGGAGAACCAGGTGGGTTGGCACGGCAAGGCCCCCAACGATGAACAGTTTGAGCAGGCCATGGCAGAGCTCACGGCCGCCGGAGAGGAGCTCTAGGATGGCAGACGTCAAGAAAATCGCCACGCGCGTAAGCTACGGCGAGGCCCTCGTCGAGCTCGCCAACGAGCACGATGACTTTGTGGTCCTCGACGCCGACCTGGCCGCCGCCACGCAGACCGGCAAGTTCAAGGCTGCCTGCCCCGACCGCTTCTTCGATGTGGGCATCGCCGAGAGCAACCTGATGGGTGTTGCCGCCGGTATCGCGACCACCGGCCGCGTTGCCTTCGCGAGCAGCTTTGCCATGTTCGCTGCTGGCCGCGCCTTTGAGCAGGTCCGCAACTCCATCGGCTATCCGCACCTTAACGTTAAGATCGGTGCCACGCACGCCGGTATCTCGGTGGGCGAGGACGGCGCCACGCACCAGTGCTGCGAGGATATCGCCCTGATGCGCGTCATCCCCGGCATGACCGTGATTGTTCCCGCCGACGACGTCGAGGCCCGTGCCGTGACGCGC
>CAJMPE010000280.1 GCA_905215275.1 uncultured bacterium
CGATATCAACACGAAGCAAGAACTGGGGTGGGTAAAGGGACTCGAACCCTCGACCTACGGGACCACAACCCGTCGCTCTAGCCAACTGAGCTACACCCACCGTGTCCTGTGCGCTTCGCGCTCGACTATTATTGCAAGGAACGCCACGCGATGCAAGCCCCAATTTTCAAGAATTTTGAAAAGAGTTTTTCGAGCGCGTTTCGAGCAATTCCCACCGGTTTCATAGGAGTAAACTTGCCCCACTGCAAATGCTCGAAAGGACAAGCATGAAAGAACTCTCCAATCGCACGGCAACGTTTACCGATTCGGTCATCCGCCGCATGACGCGCATCTCCAATAAGTACGGTGCCGTCAACCTCTCGCAGGGCTTCCCTGACTTCGATCCTCCGGCACAGCTGCTCGAGAGCCTCAGCACCATCGCGACCGACCCCAAGCCGCTCTATCACCAGTACTCCATCACTTGGGGCTCCCAGGCCATGCGCGAGGCGCTCGCGGCCAAGCAGGAGCACTTTATGGGCATGCCGATCAACCCCAACGAGAACATCGTAGTCACCTGCGGCTCCACCGAGGCCATGATGGCCGCCATGATGACGGTTACGAACCCCGGAGACAAGGTCGTCATCTTCTCGCCGTTCTACGAGAACTACGGCGCCGACACGATTCTCTCGGGCGCTGAGCCCGTCTATGTGCCGCTCAACCCGCCCACGTTCGACTTCGATCGCGAGGTCCTCGAGGCGGCCTTCCGCGACAACGACCCCAAGGCCATCGTCCTGTGCAACCCGTCCAACCCCTGCGGCAAGGTCTTTACGCGCGAGGAGCTCACGTATATCGCCGACCTCTGCAAAAAGTACGATGCCTACTGCATCACCGACGAGGTCTACGAGCACATCGTCTATGCGCCCCACGAACATGTCTATATGGCAACGCTGCCCGGCATGTTCGAGCGCACCATCAGCTGCAGCTCGCTGTCCAAGACCTACTCCATCACCGGTTGGCGCCTGGGCTACACCATCGCCCCTGCCGAGATCACCGAGCGCATCAAGAAGGTCCACGACTTCCTCACCGTGGGTGCCGCCGCCCCCCTGCAGGAAGCCGTCGTTACCGCCCTTAACTTCGACGATAGCTATTACGATGAGGTCCTCGACCTCTACACCGCCAAGCGCGACCTGTTCTGTCAGGGACTCGATAACATCGGTCTTGAGCATAACGTGCCGCAGGGCGCCTACTACGTCATGATGGACATCTCTGAGTTTGGCTATGACAGCGACCTCGAATTCTGTGAGGACCTCGCGTCTAAAGTGGGCGTGGGCGCAGTGCCCGGCTCGAGCTTCTTCCGCGAGCCCGTCAACCATCTGATTCGTTTCCACTTTGCCAAGCGAGGGTTGATTTCCGATCTCAGCCGAACACATTGAGCAAATAGGCCATTCCCGCAGT
>CAJMPE010000281.1 GCA_905215275.1 uncultured bacterium
CTTGCCCTTTCGGTTGACCTCCACCTTGCGGGTGCCTTGCCGGTAGGAAACATACTGGGAGAGCTGATCCTCCAGCGAGGATTCCAGTCCGCTCGAGCCGACCAGCGCGTCGTTCGGATAGCCCTTTTCCTGATAGGCGGCCAGCGTCTCCTCGGAGGAAATCTTCGACACATAGCCGATGTTGTGCGCGGCCAGCTCCTTCTGCGGATAGACGCGCGTCGAGCTTTCGGACACGTCCACGCCCATCAGATCGCCCGCCTCGGCCTCGATGCGGCAGACACACTCATAGCCGACGTCCTCGGCGATGACCACGTTGCGGCCCTCGATCTGGGAGGACAGGTCCTTCAGGATGCGGACCACGCCGGAGCTTTTCACGCCGTTGCCGTAGGATGAGACGGCCATGTAGTCCATCTCGAAAGGAAGATCGATCTGACGCGCGAGGTCGGACATGTAAATGGCAGCGCCACGAAGCACGCTCACCATGAGAATCGCGGGGTCGCCGTGCGGCGTTTCCGCGAATGCCACATCGCGATAATCTTCGGTAATCTGCTGGCCGATTTGCGCCACTCGCTCGTGAATCGCTTGTTCGCTATAGAGAATTTCTTCGACATCGGCGTCACCAAACGTGACGCTTGAGCATGCAGCGGTTGAAGCCATTTCGGCCATGACACCCTCTCTTTCGGTTGAGACCTGAAAGTGCAGTTTAGCATCCATAAACAAAGCGCCAGCAACGATAGCATAACGGTGCATCGAAAAACACGATATCACAACGTCGCGAGCACCAAAAAGGCTCGCCACTGCTAAGCGGCGAGCCTTTGGGCGCTATTTGCAAAACATGGATCAAATAACGTTAGTAATACGAGTAGTACGAAGGTCCATAGGTCAACGCCGAGCATGCAGCCACACCGAACAAGACGATGAGCAGCACCCAGATGACGAACGTCGCCAAAAATCCAATAAGCGAAAACTTAACCGCCTCGGATTTCGCCTGCGGGAAATTGCTTTGGTTCGTAAGCCACGCAAGCAAAATGGCGATGGGACCCAGGAAGAAGCCACACACGGCCCAACCGAACTTCATTCCCCCCGTAAGATAGAGCAGAGGCATGCCGGGCATGTTCTGAGGAGCGCCCTGGGGCTGTTGCGCGGGGGCGCCGTAGAACGGAGCTTGGCCGGATGGCTGCTGCGGCTGCGACGCATTTGCGTACGGGTTTCCGGCAGGAGGAACCTGGCCCGCAGATTGCGGCGGGGTCGGCATGCCCTGCAGCGGCGGAACCGTCGCGGGCTGAGCGGGAGCGGCAGGTTTTTCGGCAGCTGCGTCTTCCGCACGCTTGTTGTTCTCGAACTCGGTCATGGAATCCTCAATTCGTCAGAAGCTTTCGTTGACTCCATTATACGCACGA
>CAJMPE010000282.1 GCA_905215275.1 uncultured bacterium
TGCACTCAAGCTACGAGACCGGCGGCGTACGCGACGTGATGTACGCCATCCGCGCCCTCACCGCCTTCTACGAGCGCGACCTAACCATCAACGGAGCCGAAAGCGTGGAGTTCTAAAACCTGCCAAAAAGGGACAGGTTCATTTTGGCAGGTTTTATCTGGGCGAATGCAAAGGGTGAAACCGAACTAGATCGGTGGTACGTGGCCGCCGAGGTGCAGCGTGCCTCGGCGGTTTTTTGTGTACAGAGTACGGCTAATGCTAATAAATACTATACATGCTTTACGTATCTACCATAGAGTTTTATGATAATTTTAAAGTATTAAGGAGGGGTCATGACCACAACAGCCGCTCAGATCAACGTGCGTCTCGATGCCGATCTCAAAAGGAGTGGGGACGCCGCTCTCTCCAGGGCCGGTATGACGCCGAGCCAAGCGGTGCGAGCGCTCTGGCAGCTTGCAACGTCGCTGGCCGATCGCCCCGGTGCGCTCGAGGATATCCTGCTGCCCAGTCGTGCCCGGGCGGAACAGCGCGAGCGCGAAAAGGCCGCCAAACGTAAGCTCGAGCTCATGGATCAGGGGTCGAAGCTGTTCGCTGCCGCTTGCCGTGAGTCAGGAATCGATATGGTCAAGGCTCAGCCATCGGACAACGAAGAGCTCAAACGGAACGCCTATGCTGATCGCTATGGCGAGGAGATGAGCTGGCTCTATGAGTGAGAATCCTAAGCGCATCTTGGTTGACACCAACGTCTGGCTTGATTATTTCATCCCTTCACGACGCGGTCGTTCGGCGGCAATTGAGTTTTTGCGTGATGCGTGTACGGCTCAGGCTGAGCTGATGTATGCGGCGACATCGTCCAAAGACCTGTTCGTTTTGATTTCAAGTGAACATAAGGCATGGTATCGGCGAGAGCATGGCTCACTATCCCAAGATGCCGCCGTGGCGGCGACATCACTTGCATGGGATTGCCTCGACGTGTTGTCGCAACTTGCCACGCCGGTACCCTGCGACCTGAGTGACATATGGATGGCGAGCAAGCAGCGTAATCTCCATAGCGATTACGAAGACGATTTAATCATTGGGGCAGCGATACGCTCCCAAGCAGATTTACTGGTCACCAACGATGTCAAGCTCTGTTCGCATGCGCCCGTCGCAGCAATGAACGTAGAAGATGCAAGAAGCTATCTAACAACGCTTAAATAGCGCTAGACCCCTTTGGTCGAATAACGGTCAGCGAGAGCCCACAGGTAGGGCCGCGCCAGCAAAGCGCCGCAGGTTGAACAAAAGTCAGCGAGAGCCCGCCGTTTGAGCCAAGGTGCCGTGAAATGAAAAGGCGCTGACCTTCTGGTCGCGCCTTTGAAATTGAACGGCAGATTGGCCAAACGGCGGG
>CAJMPE010000283.1 GCA_905215275.1 uncultured bacterium
TTCTTCGACACAATCTCCAAGGATTTGGAGCACGGCATCATTCAGGTCGTCGTCTGTGCGGAGCGCGCGGCTGAAAACGCAGAGGGTCTTGAGAGCTACGATGTCCGGGTGCTTAAGCTCCTGTACTTGATCCGCTACATCGGCTACGTCAAGGCCACGGTCGAGAACATCTCCATCCTTATGATCGATAGCCTGGACGTGGACAAGCGCGCCCTTAAGGACCGCGTCAAGGAATCTCTCGCCCGCTTGGAGCGCGAGAGCTACGTGGCACGCCAGGGCGATACCTATAGCTTCCTCACCGACGAGGAGCAGGAGATAGCGCAGGAGATCGCACGCACCCCGATCGACAACGCGAAGGTGATTGAGTACATCAAGAAGCGCCTGTTCGAAAGCATCTACACTGCGCGCAAACTCAACCGCGGGGCCAACGACTTTCCGTTTGACCGCTATGTGGACGGCTCAATCCACGGTACCAGCATGGGCGGCATGGAACTTTCCGTGGTGACCATGGCCAGCGATCTGGGTCGTTCGGACGATGCCGAGCTGGCATTGAAATCCGTGGATAAGGCCATCGTGGCCTTGAGCGACGAGGTGGATTATTGGGCCCCACTCGTCAACGCCGCTAAGATTCGCATGTACGCCCAGACGCGCAATCTGCAGGAGCTACCGCCGAGTACCCGCCAGATTGTCGAGGCCAAAATGCGCGAGAAGGACTTTAACGAGAAAGAGGCTGACGCCCTTTTGGCTGAGGCGGTGCTCCATGCACGATGCGCCGTCAACGGGCGCATGATTGAGATCCGTGCTGCCAAACCCGCTCAGGTCTTTGAGCAGGTGCTGGCGCAGCTGTGCGATGTGGTCTTTGAAAAGGCCGACTATATCGGCGCGCCGGTCACGAGCGATTCCGATATTCGCTCTACTCTGGTGGGCAACGTTCAAGTGGGGCTCGCTGGCATGGATGCAGGTAACACGCGTGCGCTCAAAGAGGTCGAGGACTACCTCAAAGTGCAGCACCAGCGCCACCTGGATACCGCTATGGGCGATATCCAGCGCCAGTACCAGCAAAGGCCCTTTGGCTGGCGCGAGGTCGACATCGCAAATGTGGTGGCGCAGCTTGTGGTGGAGCAGCGCGCGCAGGTGCTGTTTTGCGGTCAGACGGTTCAAGCCAACGACAGCCGCATGGTGGCGCTCCTGCGCAAGGATGCCGATAAGGCCCAGGTGCGCTTGCGCATGCGCATGAGCGACCGGTTGCTACGTGCCACGGGCGAACTCATGTGTGACCTGTTTGATCTCAAGACCGTGCCCTCCAACGAGGATAAGCTCGTGGTCGAGCTCAAAGAGCGCCTTGAGGGCTTGCGCGAGGCGTGCCTCGCCATGGCACGCG
>CAJMPE010000284.1 GCA_905215275.1 uncultured bacterium
GGCCGCCAGCACACGCTCGATGGCAGAAAGGTAAACCTCAGTTTTGCCGGAGCCGGTGACGCCATCGACCAGCACCACGTCACCGTGGGCGTCCAGGCGGGCACGCTCAATCTGCGCGAGCGCCTGCTGCTGGCCGTCGGTGAGTGCCACCGGCGCCTTGCCGCTGGCAGAAGACAGCGTGGTCTGCTCGCTGCAGCCACGCCAGGCACGACGTTCCTCCACCACCACGACGCCGCGTTTTTCAAGTGCCTTGATGGTCGCCGACATGCTGTTGTAAAGCAGGTTGAGGTCGCGCGTCGTGACCGGGCCGCACTGGAGCGCCTCGATAAGCTGACGCTGACGGACCGCGGACTTGGGCGGCGTGTAGTCGAAACCCTCGGGCGTGAGCATGACCCAGCGGTTTTGGATGGGTTTGACGGCGGGGCGCTCAACGGCCCACACGCCATCGTCGCCCTTGACCACGCGCGGGCTTCCACCCGGGGGCAAGAACAGGCGCAGGCACTCGGAAAGCGTTGCGACGTACTCGCGGCTCATCCAGCGCGCAATGCGTGCGGCTTCGGCGGTAAAGAGCGGCTTGCTGAGGATGGCCTCGATAGGCTTGATGCGCGCGGGATCGAGGACGTCGTTACCTTGCAGGTCGGCCAGCTCGGGCGCGATGTCGACGATGTAGCCCGCGGCCGCACGGTTGCCAAAATGGACTAGGACGGTGGAGCCGATCTGGGCATCGTTGGCGAGTGACTGCGGAATGCCGTAGGCGAATGGCTCGGAGAGTGCACGGGTCGGGATGTCAAGGACTACGTTCGCATAGGCGGCGACAGGTTCGGACTGCGTCGGGGCGGCGGCAGGGGCCGGCGCCGCCGGAGTCTCCTCCGGTTCCGGCGAACCAAACAGTGACAGTTGCTCGGCCATGGCCCCAGCACCTCCCATCCCATACGTCTACAGAAACAAGAGCCCCGCTCGGGTGAACGGGGCTCGGATGCATGCGTTTACGCAGCTGCTACAGCGCCATCGTGCGGGCGCGGTCGATGCGCGCCAGGCAGTCGTCGCGGCCGACGAGCGCCATGGTCTCGCCCAGCGGGGGGCTCACCATGTTGCCGCAGACGGCGACGCGCACGGCCTGGAACACCACGCGCTTCTTGAGGTCCATCTGCTCGGGCAGCGGCTCAAGCGCGGCGTCGATGTTCGCGGCTGTCCACTCGTCCACGCCCTCGAGCGCGGCCTTGGCGGCGTCCAGAATGGCGCCCATGCCTTCCTTGGCCAGGCCCTTGTTGACAGACTTCTCGTCATACTCGAGCGTCTCGGCCGTGGCAAAGATGGGAGCGGCGACGGTCACGGCGTCGGCCGGCATCTTGG
>CAJMPE010000285.1 GCA_905215275.1 uncultured bacterium
ACGCCGAGCCGGGGAGCTCAATAAAGGTGGCGTAGCCGACGTTGTCGAGTTTGCGCACCATGGGGATGACGGTGTCATCGGGTGCGCCGTCGGTCTCAAAGACGGAGTAGGCCTGGCCGCCCACCTCGGTGCGGTAGGTACGGCAGAAGGCGATATTCACGTGCGCGTAGGCGAGCAGATTCGTGAGTGCGGCGAGTACGCCGGGGACGTCCTGATGCGCCACGAAGAGCGTGGAATACATGCCCGAGATGTCGACGCCGACGCCGTTGATGCGGCTGATGCGCATCTTGCCACCGCCCAGGCTCTCACCGCGGACCTGCGCCGTAGCGCCCGTGTCGTCGACCATCTCGATATCGACGGTGTTGGGGTGGAGGGAGGCGTCGTCGCCCTTGATGTCAAAGTGATAATCGAGGCCCTGCTCGCGCGCGAGGTCGAAGGCCTGCTTGATATTCTCGTCGTCGGTGTCGAGGCCCAGGATGCCCGCGACGAGCGCGCGGTCGGTGCCGTGGCCGCGGTAGGTGTGGGCGAAAGAGTTCCACAGGCCAAAGGTAACCTTGGTGATGCGGCCCTCGAGCAGGCTGGCGGCCACCTGTGCGCAACGCAGGGCGCCGGCGGTGTGCGATGAGCTGGGGCCGACCATGACGGGCCCCAAGATCTCGAATGCCGAGGTCGTAGCTAGTGTTTGCGGCTTGCCTGCCATATGCGCTCCTGTTCTATCCCGTCGTCCCGAGGGGGGCATACTCTGTCCCGCCGTTCCGAGTGCTTTAGTATTTGGTCGCCTGCTCGGACAGTCCTGCTCGCACGGAGGCCACATTAAGTGGCCTCCGGCTCGTGCGGAACTCGCGACCGACCAAATACTAAAGCCCTCGGAACTTAGGATACATGGTTGGAGTCGCTCTGCTGCAAAATTCATTGGCTGGGGACCTATTCCGTGCCCCGTGTTGGCTCATCTTCGCCACCGGTTAATAAAAAAGAGGTACCGGTTGTTCCGGTACCTCTTTTTGTGCGTTTCTATGTGGCCGCAGCTATTTTCGCTGGCTTACAGGTCGCAGGCTGCTTTGAGTTCTTCGACTCGGTCGGTCTTCTCCCAGGTGAAGTTGGCGTCTTCGCGGCCGAAGTGGCCGTAGGCTGCCGTCTTCTCGTAAATCGGTCGGCGCAGGTCCAGGTCGCGGATGATGGCGCCCGGGCGCAGGTCGAAGGTCTTCTCGACGGCCTCGACGATCTTGTCTTCGGCAACATGCGCGGTACCGAAGGTGTCGACCATGATCGACAGCGGCTTGGACACGCCGATGGCGTAGGCCAGCTCGACCTCGCACTTGGTAG
>CAJMPE010000286.1 GCA_905215275.1 uncultured bacterium
TGTCCCGACCCCCGCCCTCACGTGGGCGGCGGCGTATGACGGCGAGGCCTGCGGTGCGCTCATGGTGACGGGGTCCCATCATCCGCAGGGGTATCTGTGCCTTAAGTTGCGCATGGGAGATGGCTCGACGGCCAATCAGGATGTCATCGAAGAGCTCGAAGAGACCATGCCCCCGGAGCCGATGGGGATCGAGGAACGCTATCGCACCGCGGATATTATTCCTGACTATATGCAGGCGGTGGCATCGTTTGTCGATGCCGAGGCCATTCGAGCCGCTCACCTGCGTGTGGTAGTTGACCCCATGGGCGGCGCGGCCCAGGGATATCTTGCCGACCTGCTGCGGGAGCTAGGCGTCGAGGTGCACGAGATTCATGCCGGACAGCCGTCCGATCAAGAGGACATTTGCCCCGACCCTGTTGAGCCATGGGTGGACGCTTGCGAGCGTGCGGTTGTCGAGGACGGGGCGTGCGCGGGCCTGGTGACAGACGGCGATGCCGATCGTATCGGCGCGGTCGACGAACGCGGTAGATATATACATCCGCATCAAATCATGGCGCTTGTTTTGGGCGACCTCGTTCAATTCCGCAATTTGGAGGGGCGTGTCGTCGTCAATCTCTCGTGCTCGACGCTCGTGCGCCGCATTGCCGAGGCGCTTGGCTGTCGCGTGACCGTTAAGCCGGTCGGTTTCAAATATATAGCTGCAGAGATGAAGAAGGGCGGCGTCCTCATGGGAGGCGAGGAGGCCGGCGGCATCGGCATCGCCGCGCATATGCCCGAGCGCGATGGAATCCTTGCTTGTCTGATTCTGTGTGAGCTTATGGCAAAGACGGGCGCGCCCTTGGGCGTTTTGGTCGATCAGCTCGAGGCCAGTTTTGGTAAGACGAGCTACGGGCGTCGCGATTTGCGCCTTGAGGCCGAAGACGCCGAATCGCTGCGAACACTGCTTCCTGGCATGAATCCCAAATCGATTTGCGGCAAGGCGCCGCAGACTGTAAGCCATATGGATGGTTTACGTTTGGCATTCGAGGATGACACCTGGCTGCTGATCCGCCCCAGCGGGACCGAACCGGTGGTTCGTGTATACGCCGAGGGGTTCTCGGTGGAGGAGCGCGATGAGTTGCTCGATGCCGGCTGTGCCTTGGCTAAGGGAGCCTATCAGCTTTAGCCATATGACGCTTCACTATAAAGAGACCCTCGGCGAGTGGTGGAGAACGGCCGGCAAACGTAAGCTGAGTATTAAAATGTGTAGGAAATGTGTACGCCCAGATTCCCGCCCGCGGGGGCCCTCCGGTCTGGC
>CAJMPE010000287.1 GCA_905215275.1 uncultured bacterium
CGCGGGCAAGACGCGTGATGGAGTCGAGCACCACCACGACGTCGCCACCCAGCTCCACGATGCGCTTGGCGCGCTCGATCACGAGCTCTGCCACGCGAGTGTGGTTTTCGGCGGGCATATCGAAGGTCGAGGCCACGACCTCGCCCTTGATGGAGCGCTGCATATCGGTGACCTCTTCGGGGCGCTCGTCGACGAGCAGACAGATGAGGTGCACCTCGGGATTGTTGATCGAGATAGACTGGCAGATCTTCTTGAGGATCGTGGTCTTGCCGGCTTTTGGCGGCGACACGATCAGGCCGCGCTGACCCTTGCCGATCGGCGACACGATGTCGATAGCGCGACCGGTAATGGAATCCTTACCGTGCTCCATGCGCAGAGGCTCATTGGGATAGACCGGCGTGAGGTCGCCGAACTTGGGGCGGTTACGGGCCTGCTCGGGATCAAGACCGTTGACGGTTGTGATCTTGGCAAGGCCGGCGCGCTTGTCGCCGCCGCGCGAGGGACGAAGCGAGCCCTCGATCACATCACCCGTGCGCAGACGCGCGGAGCGGATGAGGTAGGCGGGCACGAAGGCGTCGTCATTGGACTTCATGTAGCCGTGGGCATGGATGATGCCGGAGCTGTCCGGGCGAATCTGCAGAATGCCCTTGATGTCGCGGAAGCCCTCGGCCTTCGCGGCGGTGGTGTAGATTTCCTCGACGAGCTCGGCCTTCTTTTTGCCGGTCGTCTCGATCTCGAACTCCTTGGCCTTTTCGCGCAGCTCGGCGACCTTCATGGCCGCGAGCTCCTCGCGCGAAAGCGTAGGCTCGGTCGGGGCGGCGTTGCGCTCCTTGTTGCGCTGCTTACGATCGCGCTGACGGTTGCGGCGGTCGTTGTTGCGCTCGTCTTTGCGCTCGTTGCGCTCGTCGTTGCGCTTGTGCTGACGGCGGTTGGGGCGGGCGTTCTCGTCGGACTCGGCGGTCGTGGCGCCCTTGGCCGCCGGAGCTGCTGCGTCGGTGTCGGCCAGGGCTTCGTTATCGGCCTTGGTATCGGCATCGGCATTGGGCTCGGCATCGGCCTGCTGCTCGACGGCCTTAGCCTTTGCAGACTTCTTGCGCGTACGCCTGGGCTTTTCGGCTGCCGGCTGACCGGCGTTCTCGGCATCGGGAGCAGAGTCGACGGTTGCCTCGACGGCCTCGTTGCCAGAATCCTCGGACGCGTCCTTTTTCGAAACCTTAGCCTTGGACGAGCGCTTGGAAGCGGTACGACGGCTACGACCAGGGCGAACATCGGCGG
>CAJMPE010000288.1 GCA_905215275.1 uncultured bacterium
CGCTAAAACGTAGTAGATAGGCCCATTTCGTGGCGAGCAGCCCAAATTAGCTGCCCGGCAAATGGGGTTAGCGCAGCAAGCCTGCTACTTCGCCGGCTAGGGTGATGGTGCCTGCTGCTACGAAAGGCTCGCCCGCGGCATCGAAGGCTGCGAGGGCCTCGGATACGCTGGGGTATACGCCCGCAAGCTTGTCCGCGTCCACCAGGGCAGCGAGCTCCTCTGCCGGCAGGGCGCGATCGGAATCGGTCTGGGTTACGACCACGTGCGGGAAGGCCGGGATCAGCACATCGACGATACCCGCCACGTCCTTGTCGGCCAGCGCGGCACATAGCAACGTGGGCCGATTCTCTACGCACGGGTCGATCTCGTCCAGTGCGCTCACAAAGTTCTCGCAGCTTTGGGGGTTATGGCAGGCATCGATCAGCTTGAGCGGATCAGTTCCCAGCACATCAAAGCGACCCGGCGTGGGGCAGCCCATAAGCGAAGCGTCGAGCGCATCGTGGTCGAGCTCGCGGCCCAGATAGCCCTCGCACAGCATAATCGCGCACGCGGCATTCTGCGGCTGATAGGCCGGTTTGACCATGCTCGACGTATAGATCGCACGCGGCGTGGTGCAGCTAAACTCAACCGTATCGCCCACGTGTGCCGGGACCTTGGTTGTGGCATGGTTCACCACGAGCGGCACAACGCCACACTCGCGGCAACGGGCGTCCATCACGCGCTGAACGCTCAACTCATGCGTGCCTTCGCCCAGCACAACCAGACGTCTAGGCTTGATGACAGCAGCCTTCTCCCCCGCAATGGCCTCGAGCGTGTCGCCCAAAATACGCGTGTGGTCGAGCCCGATGCCGGTGATGGCAACGGCGACGGGATCAGTCGCACTCGTAGCGTCCCAACGGCCGCCCATGCCAACCTCGAGCACAGCAACATCCACCGCGGCCTCGGCAAACACCACAAGTGCGGCGGCCGTCAGCAGGTCAAACGGCGTGATGGTGTACGCGCGCTCCCCCGCCGCCACTCGTCGAGCATTCACGCGATGCCCCGCCTCGACGGCGGCAGAAACGCCACGGGCAAACGCCTCATCGCTCACGACGCGCCCGTCAACCTCCATGCGTTCGGGATAGCGCACCAACTGCGGAGACGTATACAATGCGGTCTTTAACCCCTCGCCGCGAAGAATAGCAGCCGAAAAACGCGTGGTCGAAGTCTTGCCATTGGTACCGGCAACCTGAATGCAATCGAAATGCTCGTCCGGACGCCCCAGCTCATCG
>CAJMPE010000289.1 GCA_905215275.1 uncultured bacterium
GCCCGCGGCGCATGGCCGCTGCTGCCGGTCGGCTTTGCCCTGATTGCCGTGGGACAGACTGCCATCTCGATGACGGCGGCAAGCATGAACATCGGCGTCGTCGTGGCGCTGACCGTTGTGGTGTATGCCGGAGTCGGTTTGGTGCTGAGTCCCTCGCAAACGGCCGGCTTGGAGACGCTGCCTGCCGCTGAGCATCCTCACGGAACGGCATTGCTCAACACGTGGAACATGATTGCCGTATCGTTTGGCCCGTCGCTGTTTATCGGCCTGCTCTCGAGCTCTGCGGCGACTGCCGGTGCCGCTGGCGTTGCGACGGACGTTGCCCAGGCGATTGGATTTGCAGCTGCCGTGCGTGTGGCGGCTGTGATTGCCGTGGTCGGGTTCGCGACGTCGCTGGTGTACGCTCGCCGCGAGTCGCACATGTCGCATTAATGTGTGCACATAGATTCTGCAGCTAGATTAGCGGGCGACACCATAAACTAATGGACGTTTTGCCGAGAGGCATGAATGTTTTAAGCGCAAAGAGTGCGCGACGGGCCCCGCGAATGGGGCGATGATGCCCGAGAGGGCCAAGAAGGAGTCTCATGTCTGAGAACGAAGAGATCATGAACGAGACCGAGAACGAGACCATGGCTGCTGAGGTTGAGGCAGTCGAGACCGTGGAGACCGAAGCTGCCGAGGTTGAGGCTGCTGACGAGGTTTCCGCCGAGGAGGAGGCCGAGGTTGTCGAGGCCGCCGTTGATTACGATGACGAAGAGCTGATGGACAAGATGCAGAAGGCCGCCCGCCTGCTGCGTAGCCGTCGCTTTGCTATTTCCAAGGAGGAGGAGGCCAAGGCCGAGCGCATGGCGAACATCGAGCGCGCCATCAAGCTTCTTGACCTCAAGCCCAAGATGGAGCAGAAGGAAATGTCCGACCTGCTGGGCATGCGCCTTCGTGAGCTCGATGGCCTGATGGCCGAGGCCGAGGCTGCCGATCTGGTCGGCCGCATCGACGACGCCGAGGGCGATATGCGCAAGATCGTCGTCTTCGCTGCCGAGGATGCCGCTGAGGGCCTGGTCGAGCTTGCCAACAAGAAGGAGAAGCTCCTGCCCGAGCTTTCTTACGAGGAGGCCACCGAGCTGATGGCCGCTCTCGATAAGGTTATCGCTCCGCTCGTCGCC
>CAJMPE010000290.1 GCA_905215275.1 uncultured bacterium
GGGCAGGTGGCGTCGACCACGGTGAGGCCGCGCTCGCGAGCGGCGTCAATGACCTGCGGCACCACACCGTGGGCGCGGATGATTACGGTGCCCGACGCGGCATCGTCCAAGGTGTCGGCCAGACCAACGCCTGCCTCGGCAAGCTCGCGCACCACGATGGGGTTGTGGATGAGCGGGCCCAGGGTGTGGACCTGAGCGCTCTCCCCTGCCTGCGGCGCGGCTGCCAGCGCCATGTCGAGCGCTCGCTGCACGCCGTAGCAGGTGCCGGCGTGGGCGGCGATTTCGATGGTGGGGGCGTCTGCCTTGCCGGGCACAGCCTCGGCAGTGTTAATAACTTCCTCGCCCACGGCTAGAACCTGCCCGGATGCTCGGCGCACAGGTCATCGCGCATGGCGTAGACGCGGTTCATGGCCTCGGACTCAAACCATGCCAGGCGCTCCTTGCGCTTGAGCTCGGCCGGTGCATCGGAAAGCGAGATGGCCTTGCCGGCACGGATCCAGCATTTCTTGGGACGCATGAGCTTTTTGCCTTCGGGCGTAATATCGGACCAGCCACAGATGGCGAGCGGGTTCACGGGCGCCTTGCCCATCTGGGCGATGAGCGCAAAGCCGCCGTGGACCTCGGGCTTGATTTCGCGCGAGCGAATGCGCGTGCCCTCCGGGAAGATCAGGACGTCCTCGCCTCGCTGCAGCGCATGCTGGGCGGCACGCAGGCATTTCATGTCGGCGGTGCCGCGCTCGACGGGAATACCGCCCACACGGCTAAAGGCCCAGCGCACGATCTTGGTCTTGGCAAACTCGGATTTAAAGATGGGGCGAATGCGGCGGCCGCCAAAGAACAGCGCCGTCTCTACAGCCAGGAGCTCGGCCATCGAGGTGTGGTTGCAGATAACCACGCTGCCGCGGCCTTCCTGGCGCTCAAACAGCAGGTCGGCGTCCTCGACCTTCCAGCGCCACATGAGTTTGGAGAATGCCCAAAGGATTGCCATGACAACGGCAACAGTGCCGCGGATGAGCGCCGGGAACTCGGCGTAGGGGGCGTTGTAGTAATCCTCGGGCGTCTGCTTAAACAGGCGCATGGGCTACCTCCTTTGGTTGATGAGGTCCTCGATAATCGAGACGACCTCATCGATGGTGTGGGCGGTGGAGTCTAC
>CAJMPE010000291.1 GCA_905215275.1 uncultured bacterium
CAGGCCATCGAGCGGGTCCTCGCGCAGGGTCGCACGGCGTGCGTGCTCGTGCCCGAGATCTCGCTGACGGCTCAGACCGTCGGCCGCTTTCGCTCGCGCTTTGGCGAGACGGTCGCGGTTTTTCATTCGCGTCTCTCGGCCGGCGAGCGCTTGGACCAGTGGGATATGGTCGCCAGCGGTGCGGCTCGCGTGGTCGTCGGCGCCCGTTCGGCCCTCTTTTGCCCGCTCAGCGACTTGGGCCTCATCATCATCGACGAGGAGCACGAGACCAGCTACAAGCAGGGTTCCAGCCCGCGCTACCATGCGCGCGAGGTGTCGGCCGAGATGGCGCGCCGCTATCGGTGCCCGCTCGTGCTGGGGTCGGCCACGCCCTCAGCCGAAGCCCTCGACCGCTGCCGCCGCGGCACGTATAACGGCGCCACTTGGACCCGCGTCGAGATGCCCGAGCGCCCGGGACACGCCGTCCTACCCACGGTTCGCATCGCCGACTTGCGTCGAGAGTTCTCGCATGGCAGCCGCTCCATATTCTCAAAACCGTTGATGGAAGGCTTGGAACGTGTCGTTGAGCGCCGCGAGAAGGCTGTGCTGCTGCACAACCGCCGCGGCTTTGCGCCCTTCCTCATGTGCCGCGAGTGCGGTTGCGTCCCCACCTGCAACCACTGCTCCACGGCGCTTACGTACCACGAGCGCACGCACACGCTGCAGTGCCACACCTGTGGATCGTCTTGGCGTGTGCAGCCCTATCCAGCGCCCACGAGTCGCTGCCCCAAGTGCGGCAGCCGCTATTTGGCCAAAATGGGACTGGGCACGCAGCAAATCGAGGACGCGCTGCACCAGATGCTGCCCGACGACGTTGCCATCATTCGCATGGATGCCGATTCCACGCGCGGCAAGGACGCGCACAAAAAGCTGCTTGAGCAGTTCGACGCTGCCGATTGCGCCGTGCTGTTGGGTACGCAGATGATCGCCAAGGGCCTCGACTTTCCCGAGGTCACGCTCGTGGGCGTGGTCAATGCCGACTTTGCACTCAAGCTGCCCGATTTTAGGGCAGGGGAACGCGCCTACGATTTGCTGGAGCAGGTCGCGGGCCGCGCCGGCCGCGGCGATCGTCCCGGCGAGGTCATCATCCAGACCTACCTGCCCGATGACCC
>CAJMPE010000292.1 GCA_905215275.1 uncultured bacterium
TGGGAGGTGTTCGGATAAAGTCGATAATCAAGGCTTGCCAAGCGAGACGAGACGCTTAACGCGGCGCTGGAGAACCTCAAGTCGCTACGTGATAAAATCAAGCCGCGCGGGTAAGGACGGCCCGGCAACTAAAGCAACCAAAGAAGCCCCGCACCGCCCGCCGCGTTGCAGGGCTTCTTTTTAGAGCGCTTTCTTAAATGGTTTAGAGCTCTATACTTTAGTCACGGAGCAACTCGTCCCAGAGAGAGGAATACTATGGCAGAGCAGCAGCTTATCGGAGCACTCGAGGCCGGCGGCACCAAGATGGTCTGCGCCACGGGCTATGCGGACGGTACGGTCCTGGAGCGCGAGCAGATCGCGACCACGACCCCGCAGGAGACCGTCGAGGCCGTCAACGCATGGTTTGCAGACAAGGGCATCGCCGCCTTGGGCATCGGCGCCTTTGGCCCCACCGCGGTCAACCCTGCCTCGCCCCAGTACGGCAAGATCTTGGAGACGCCCAAGACCGCATGGCGTTACTTTGACCTACTGGGCACCATCCAAAACGAGCTCAAGGTCCCCTGCGGCTACGATACCGACGTCAACGTCGCTTGCTTGGGCGAGGTCACCTTTGGTTGCGCTCAGGGCCTCACCGACGTGGTGTACCTGACCATCGGCACCGGTGTGGGCGTTGGCGTGCTCTCGGGCGGTCAGCTCGTGCATGGCATGATGCATCCCGAGGCCGGCCACATCCTGGTCACGCGCGACCCGCGCGACACCATTGGCGAGCATAGCGCCTGCCCCTTCCACGACAACTGCCTCGAGGGCCTCATCGCCGGTCCTGGCGTTAAAAAGCGCTGGGACGGCAAGAGCGCCGGAGACATGGCCGACGACCCGGAGGCCATGGACCTGCTCGCAGGCTATCTGGCGCAGGCGCTCATGACCTACACGCTGTGCTATGCCCCGCAGAAGATCATCATCGGCGGTGGCGTTGCCGATCACACCCCTATCGTGCCGCTCGCTCGCAAAAAGTGCGCCGAGATGCTCAACGGCTACATCGTCACGCCCGAGGTCAACGATATCGACACCTACATTGTCAACAATAGCCTCGAGGGCAAGCAGGGCATCATGGGCTGCCTCATTGAGCGTGACGGCCACATCGTCAT
>CAJMPE010000293.1 GCA_905215275.1 uncultured bacterium
TCACTACGACCCGTGGTGGAACGTGGCGGCGCAGGACCAAGCGACTGACCGCGCACATCGTATTGGCCAGCAGCATACCGTGACCGTGTACAAGCTCATCGCCAAGGACACGATCGAGGAACGCATTATGCAGATGCAGGAGTCCAAACGCGACCTGGTCAACAGCGTGCTCGGCGGCGATGGCATCTCCTCGGCTCTGTTTACCCGCGAGGATGTTTTGGCACTGCTCGGCGGCGACGGGCGTTAACCCGCTCGGGTGAGGCCGCCAGGGCGGATAGCCCGCGCTGTCCCATCGTCCCCGCTCGTTATGTGTTCATTTGCCATGCCGTGGATGGTTCGCCTGCCTTTGGGCATAAGAACCTCAAGAACATCGGCACATCAGCAAAGGAGAACATCATGGCGAAATTCTTTAAGGACCCCGATGGCAAGCTCATTGCCGCCCTTGGCAACGACGTTGCAACCCCTGCCGGCTGCACGGAGCTGACCGCGAACACCGAGGACGCGGCGCACGAGAAGCACGTGCCGGTCGTTGAGAGCGAGCGCGACGGTCACGTGATCCGTGCACGCGTGGGCTCGGTCGAGCATCCTATGGTGCCCGAGCACTACATCGAGTGGATTGCCCTTGAGGCCGAGGGCCGTCTGGAGGTCCATTACCTCCAGCCCGGCATGAAGCCCGCGACGTTTTTTGCCGGCGGTTCCAAGACCGGTACCGTCTATGCCTATTGCAACCTGCACGGGCTGTGGTCCGCGACGTTCTAGGAGCGCGCCCCCGCTCGGGGTATCATAGCTAGCATATGCACATGCAAGCGCCGACTGCGTCATGCGGCCGGCGCTTTTACTACGACAACGATGGTTTACGACGGAAAGGGCTGAGCCATGAAGCTCGCACTTGCACAGATCGATATGCGCCTGGGTGATATTGAGGGTATCTGCGGTCGCATCGAGGACCAGGCGCGCCTAGCCCACGAGCGCGGTGCGCGCGTGCTGTGCGTGCCGGCTCCGCTCTTTATGGGAGCCCTGCCCGGCGGCCTGGTGGGCGCTGCCGACTTTGAGCACGACATGCTTGCCGGCTTGACCGGCGTCGCCGAGCGTATCCAGGAGCTCGATATA
>CAJMPE010000294.1 GCA_905215275.1 uncultured bacterium
GGATACTGCTCAGATTGAGTCAGCCGTCCGTGAGGCGGCCAGCCCGATTCCCGCCATCAAAACCGTGATTCTATTTGGCTCGTATGCCCGTGGCGAAGCGCGTGCCGATAGCGATATCGACTTACGTCTCGAAGTTGATCGCGAGCAGGGCTTTGGTCTTTTCGCGTTGTCGGCGTTTGGTGAGGCGGTGCGCAAAGAAACCGGGAGGCAGGTCGACCTCGTCTCGAGTGACGATCTTGATGACGATCTTGCCGCGGTAATCGAGCGCGAAGGAGTGATCCTTTATGATCGCGCGTAAGTCAGACTGTCTCCGCGCCCAAGAGGTCTTGGAGGCCATCGCTGAAACGAACGAGCGCATCAAGGTTTTTGATATCACCGAGGACCAGTTTCTGCATGCGAATGACGTGCGGACGAGGGCGTTGGCGGACTCCCTTTTGATGTGCGCGCTTAGGGTGACGGAAGAAGCTGGCAAGTTGTCGGAACGCTCGCAGCGGCTTCATCCCGAAATTGAGTGGCGTGGAATTATCGGCATGAGAAATTACCTCGCGCATGATTACGGCAATGTCGACCGATCGGTTGTTTGGGATGCGGTGACGATGGAGTTCCCGGCGCTGGAACGAGCGTGTAGGCAAATTGTTTCCGAATCTGAACGCTAGCCGCTCGTTCGCAACGGCCTGCTCGCGCACGTTTTTTGAGCGCTTGATACGCTTTAACCCTGCGGAAACATTTTTCTGCGATAGTATCTGCGATATAGACCAGTCGAAACCCGCCCGAAAGAAAGGGGAGCGACATGAACCAGCAGAACATCGATTACGTACTCCGCTCCGTAGAGCAACGTGACATCCGCTTTGTTCGTCTGTGGTTTGTCGACATTCTCGGCCGCCTCAAGAACTTTGCCATTAGCCCCGAGGACCTCGAGGTCGCTTTTGAGGAGGGTATTGGCTTTGACGGCTCCGCCATCGAGGGCTTTGCCACGCCCGAGGAAGCTGACATGCTCGCATTCCCAGACGCTTCGACCTTCCAGATCCTGCCGTGGCGCCCGAGCCACAACGGCGTAGCCCGCGTGTTCTGCGACGTGTGCCCTCCC
>CAJMPE010000295.1 GCA_905215275.1 uncultured bacterium
CCGAGTCCGTGCAGCAGGCCTACGAGGACGGCGTTCTGGATCACCGTCCCACGCTCATCTCCCTGCAGTCCGACTCCGATCACCCCACGCAGTCCTCTGCCGACATGCTCTGCCTCATCAACGAGTTTGGTGGTCTTGAGAACCTCAAGGGCAAGAAGGTTGCCGTTACCTGGGCCTATTCGCCCTCTTACGGCAAGCCGCTGTCCTGCCCGCAGTCGCTGATCAGCCTGCTGCCCCGCTTTGGCATGGACGTCACCCTGGCTCACCCCGAGGGCTACGACCTCATGCCCGAGGTCGTCGAGCGCGCCAAGGGCTATGCCGCCGAGTCCGGCACCACCTTTAAGCAGGTCAACACCATGGCCGAGGCCTTCGAGGGCGCCGATATCGTGATCCCCAAGAGCTGGGCTCCGTTTGCCGCCATGGAGAAGCGCACCAACCTGTACGCCGAGGGCGACGACGCCGGCATCGCCGCGCTCGAGAAGGAGCTGCTCGCCCAGAACGCCACTCATCAGGATTGGTGCTCCACGACCGAGCTCATGGAGAAGACCGCCAACGGCCAGGACACCATCTTTATGCATCCGCTGCCCGCCGACATCTCCGGTGTCTCCTGCGAGCACGGCGAGGTCAACGCCGACGTCTTCGACATGCACCGTGTGGGCATGTACAAGGAGGCCAGCTACAAGCCGTACGCCATCGCTGCCATGATGTTCCTGCAGAAGGTTGCCGATCCCGCCGCTACCCTCAAGGCTCTCGACGAGCGCAACACCGCCCGTTGGTTCCAGGCCTAAAGCTGGGCTGAGAAATGGCTAAGCGTATCGTTGTCGCCCTGGGCGGAAACGCCCTCGGCGCCAACCTTCCCGAGCAGATGGAGGCCGTCAAGACGACTTCCAAGGCCATTGTCGACCTGATCGAGGAAGGCAACGAGGTCGTCGTCGTGCATGGCAACGGACCCCAGGTGGGCATGATCGCCAACGCGATGGCCGAGCTCACGCGTTCTAATCCTCAGAAGTACGTTCCCTGCCCGTTGTCCGTTTGCGGCGCCATGAGCCAAGGCTACATTGGCT
>CAJMPE010000296.1 GCA_905215275.1 uncultured bacterium
CACTTAATGTGCTTTCCGTCTTGCGCAGGACTGCCCGAGCAGCGAACTAAACAGGCAGACCGCCCAGGAGATTCCCATGATCAAAATCCCCGTCCCCGCCACCAGCGCGAACCTAGGCATCGGCTACGACACCCTCGGCATGGCCGTCAGCCTCTACTCGCACTTCACCTTCGAGCGCGCCGACAAGCTCACCATCACGGGCTGCCCCGAGGAGTTCCAAAACGAGAATAACCTGGTCTATGTGAGCTTTGTCGATGCTCTGGCCGCGTGGGGCGAGCCGGCTTTTCCCGTTGCTATCGACATTCAGACCGACGTGCCCGTCGCCCGTGGCCTGGGTTCCAGCTCCACCTGCGTCGTCGCCGGCATTATGGCCGCCGCCGCACTGACAGGCCACACCGTCGACCGCGCTGAGCTTGTCCGCATTGCCACCGAGGTCGAGGGCCATCCCGATAACGTCGCCCCTGCTATCCTGGGCGGCGCCGTCTGCTCCTTTACGCCGACCGATTCGCTCCCCCAGTGCCTGCGCTACGAGGTGAGCGATCGCTTGCGTTTTATTACCGTGATTCCGCCCTACGAGGTGCATACGAGCGAAGCGCGCAAGGTTGTGCCGCAGGAGATTCCACTCTCCACCGCCGTATGGCAAATGGGCCGCATCGCCGGCATGACGCGCGGCCTGGAGACCGGCGACCTTGACCTGATTGCCGCCGCCAATGACGACCGCATCCAGGAGCCCTATCGCCGCCGCCTCATCCCCGACTACAACGCCGTGCGCGACACCTGCCTTAACGGAGGCGCCAAGACCATCTGGATCAGCGGTTCGGGCTCGACCCTTATGGCTGTGACCGACGACACCATCGTGGCAAAGTTCCTGCAGGTCAAGCTGCGTGAGCAGTTCCCCAAGTGTGACACGCATATTCTGACGTGCGACACCGAGGGCGCCCAGATCGAATACCTGTAGTCGCCGTCCCGTATACTCGCCGGGGAGGCCAGGGGCTTTGCCCCCAAATCGTCCTCGGACATGGCAGGACCCCCACTGCGCACTTCGTGCGGCGGGGGTC
>CAJMPE010000297.1 GCA_905215275.1 uncultured bacterium
GCAGTAGCAGCCTTTTCTTCTTTGCCACGGGCAAAAGAACCGGATGCCATGTAGTCCTTCATGATCTGCACGGCATTGGTGTCCTTAAAGCGCATGCCGGCGACCTCGTCGAACGTCACGCAATCCCAATGGCCCACCAAGCCCACGCGATCGGCGCGCATGGAGTTCATGCGGCCGAACAGGTTGGCCGTGGTGGTCTGGCCGCCCGAAAGCAAGATGGCGTATGGCGAGACCTCTTTGTAGATATGGCTCTTGCCGGTGCCGCGGGGACCCAACTCGCACAGGTTGTAGTTGCGCTCGATGAGCGGCACCATACGCTCGATAAAGTGCAGGCGCTCTTTCTCCGAAAGCTCGCTGGACTCATAGCCGGCAGAGCGCAGCAGCATATTGAGCCACTCGTCGCGCGTAAAGTACTGGCGCTCGTCAATCATGGCATCCAGGTCCAGATTGGGCATCTGAATGGGCGTGAGCGACGCCACGCTAAACGGAGAGTCCTCGGGTCCGCGCTTTTTGCGCTTGGCCTTGGAGCGGCGCGGCGCATCGTCGCCAAAGACCTCCATGCCAAACTCGTCTTCCTCATCCACGGGATGACGATACTCGATGCTCATAATGCACCAAATGCCACCCTGCAGAATCTTAGAATAGTCGCGCACGTACTCGGCCGGCATCACAAACGGCTCGATGGTCAGGTTGGCAAACGACGCCACGTAGATATCTTTGTACTCGTCGAGCTTGGCCGTCACCTTGTCGATGATGGTAAAACGACCCAACTCGCGGATCTTGGACTTAATGCGCTCGGACTCGTCGGGACGCACGTAGTTATCAGTGAGGATCCTGCGAATGCGGTCCAAACCCTCTGCCACGGCATCCTCGTCGTCGGTTGAGCAGTACATGCCCAGCAGGTACTCCAGCACAAAGGTGGGCACGTTGGCGCCGCGCTTCATAAGGGCCGTCAGGTCCTTACGCACGATCTTGCCAGCAAAGTGCTCAAGCAGCTTGCCGTCAAGGCCATCCATGTCGTAGCCGTCGTCCTCGGGGGCCTCGGCCGCGGCCTGGTC
>CAJMPE010000298.1 GCA_905215275.1 uncultured bacterium
GACGGCTTTGCGGGGGCCAAATATGTGATGAGTCCGCCGCTGCGCCATGCCGGCGACCGTGCGGCTCTGCGCGAGGCGCTTGTGGCCGGCGAGATCGATACGATTGCGACCGACCACTGCAGCTTTAACCTGCATGGGCAAAAGGACCGCGGGCGCGACGATTTCCGTGCGATTCCCAACGGCGGGCCCGGTGTGGAGCATCGTCCCGTCGCGATTGCCACGAGCTTTGAGGGGCAACTGGGCCCCGAGGATCTGTGCCGCTTGATGAGCGAGAACCCGGCGCGCGTCTTTGGCATGTATCCGCGCAAGGGCTGTCTTGCCGAGGGCGCCGATGCCGACGTGTGCGTGTGGGATCCGAGCGCTCGTTGGACGATCAGTGCCGCGACGCAGCATCAGGCCGTGGACTACACGCCGCTCGAGGGCTTTGAGGCACACGGCCGCGCCAAGGCTGTGTTTGTGAACGGCGTGCTGGCTGCGCGCGACGGCGAGCCCACCGGAGCCCAACCCGGCCGCTACGTCCCCCGCTAGCAGGAAGATCACCGGATTCCCCTCCGCAGTTGCGGTGGAATAGTTCCTGTTTAGCTGCCAAATAGGCCGTTTTAGGAACTATTTCACCGCAACTTATAGGTCTGCTGGGGCGGCGCCGGCTATTTGAGGCTGGTGGCGACGACGGAGCGGCCGAGGGCTGTCTCGAATCGATCTGCCATCGTTGGGTCGGCAAGCGTGTCGACTTGGTTGAGCATGACGCGGGCATTGTCGAGGTTCAGCATCCGCAGCTCGGCATTGAGCACCATAGCGACGTGCTCTGGGGTGGCAGCGTCGGTGGGCTCGCAGCCGCAGCGCTCGCAGAAGAGCTCGGGGCGGTGGACAACCTCGGCGACGGGCTTTCCCAGCCCCGAGGCGCCGACGATCCAGACGATGTTGGCGGTGCCAGAGGGAATCACCGGCTCCCAGGCGGCGTGGGCCTTGAGCGGGAGCCGCTTGCTACCGTCCGCCTCGGCTAAGACGTAGTTAAAGCGCTGTGCCAGCTCGCCGAGCGGATCGGCGGGGG
>CAJMPE010000299.1 GCA_905215275.1 uncultured bacterium
CACGGAGTTCTCCCCGGATACGCGCCACCCGGTCATCGACCTGATGCCCGACCAGCAGGGCAACCTGCCCAAGGGCGGCACCATGCGTCTGGGCAAATACCCCTGCTCGGTCAAGCCCGGCACCAAGCTGCAGGATGTTCGTGAGGTCTATAGCCACGGTCAGGCCATCGCGCAATGCGCCGGCTTTATCGAGGCGCACGATCTGCACGCCACCAAGTATCTCAACACGGCTATGTCGGCGGAGATGGTCGCCAACTCCGAGCGCACCGACGTCGCCGCCATCGCCTCGCGCAGTTGCGCGGCGCTCTACGGTCTGGAGGTGCTGGAGCCCAACATTCAGGACTCGGACAACAACTACACACGCTTCGTCGTCATTAGCCGCGAGCCACGCGTCTATCCCGGTGCCAACCGCACCTCACTCATGATCACCACGGCCAACGAGCCGGGCGCCCTCTACCGCGTACTCGAGCGCTTCTATGCGCTCAACATCAACCTCATCAAGCTCGAGAGCCGCCCCATCCCCGGGCGCGACTTTGAGTTTATGTTCTACTTCGATCTGGACTGTCCCTTTGGCAGCAAGGCCCTCGACGACCTACTCGATTCCATCGATGACGTGTGCGAGAGCTTTACCTACTTTGGCAGCTACACGGAGGTGCTCTAGATGACTGACGTCGCCACAACCCGCCCCTACGGCGTGCTGGGCCGCGTGCTGGGCCACAGCTACACCCCGACCATCTACAAGGAGCTCGCGGGGCTTGAGTACGTGCGTTTTGAGCGCGAGCCCGAAGACCTCGCGGCCTTTTTGACGGGTGAGGAATGGGAGGGCACCAACGTGACCATCCCCTACAAGCGCGCCGTCATGGACTACCTGGACGAGCTGAGCCCGCTCGCCGAACGCATGGGTAACGTCAACACGATCACGCGTCTGCCCGATGGCCGTCTGCGCGGCGACAACACCGACTACTTCGGTTTCCAGTGCCTGGTCGAGGAGCTGGGTGTGGAGATTGCCGGCAAGAAGGTCCTCGTGCTCGGAGCCACCGGCGGCGCCGG
>CAJMPE010000300.1 GCA_905215275.1 uncultured bacterium
CCTGATCCATCTGCCGGACGGCCGACAGCTTGCCGTCGACGCCAAGGCATACGGCCGCGCCGAGCGGCTTGCCCGCGAGATAGAGGACGACGCCGGCATCGCCCAGATGTGCGCGGACGAGGTGGCCTATGTCGTGCCGGACCAAGTCGAACGGGACCATCCCGGATATCGCGCGCTATGCAATGCCGTCCTGCGCGGCAAGACCGGCTATTCATGCGAAACGCTGCGCAACTTCTCGAAACGACTCGATGCCGCCGCGAAGGGAGGCACGCGATGAGCGAGCCGAATGATACAGCCCAGGAAGGCTTCGACCAGCTGAAGCGCAATCTCGAGGTGCGCTATCCCGAGGACAGCGACCTATCCCTCGACGAGTTCCTGAAGTTCCTGAATGTGGAGTCGCTGCTCGCGCTCGCGGTACGCGTATGCGGTCCCGGCGCCGATCCCCGAAAGGCCGACAGGCTCCTATCGAACTACCAGCTCATCAGGCCCGAGACCATCGGCGCGGACGGCCACCTCATGCAGATGGCGCGCCGACACCTGTTCTCGCTGGCTTCATCCACGGCCTGGCGGCGACTGCTGGGCCTCTACGAGCGCGCGGAATATGAGCGGTACCGGTTCTTCGATATCGCCAACGGCGGAATGGCCCTGCGCGAGCACCCCCTTACCGGGATCGACCGCATGCCGATCTATATAGACCGCCTCCTCGGCGATGTCAAACTCTCCCATAAAAACGTGGTCGCGAGACCCAAAGGACGGTATTCCTACACATGCAAGCCCGAGGCGACCGGCGATACCACGGTAACCGGATCGATCCGTTGGGTGACCATACCCGATGCCGTGCCGCCCCAAACGGGCAAGATTGACGATATCCCCCGCAAGAGCAGGCGCCCGCCCATCGATATCACCCTCGACGAGCTCATCTCGACCGCGGACGAAGTCGGGGAGAAGACCGGGAAGACCCACTACGCCGCCGTGCTCAGAAGGGTCAAGGACCAGGGGCTCCTCAAGCGGGCCCGCGGCGGCAGCACATCCGTCGCTGAC